>JBILSK010000275.1:0-4010 GCA_044372165.1 Burkholderiaceae bacterium
TGGCGGTCCTGACATCGACGCCGAAGTGATTGCCATGAGCCAGCGCCTGTGGGACGACCTGGGCTTGACCGACGTGAGCCTCGAGCTCAACAGCATCGGTGATCCGCACGAGCGCCAGGAGCATCGCGCTGCGCTGATCCGCTACTTCGAGCAGCACCTTGAACAGCTCGACGAGGATGCGCGCCGCCGTCTGCACAGCAACCCCTTGCGCATCCTGGATACCAAGAATCCGGCCATGCAGGCGTTGGTCGATGCCGCCCCCAGGCTGGCCGATTTCCTGGGCGATGCCTCGCGCGCGCACTTTGACGGCGTGCAGGCCCTGCTGCGCTCGATCGGCATTCCGTTCCGGATCAATCCGAGACTGGTTCGAGGCCTGGACTACTACAACCGAACCGTGTTCGAGTGGACCACCACCCGGCTGGGCGCGCAGGGAACAATCTGCGGTGGTGGCCGATACGATCCCCTGATCGAAATGCTGGGCGGCAAGCCGGCGCCGGCGATTGGTTTCGCGATCGGTGTCGAGCGTCTGCTCGAGCTGCTGCGCGAATCGGGTGACGCCACCGAGGCGCCTGGCTGCGATGTCTATGTCGTGCACCAGGGCGACGCTGCGGGACGCCTCGCGTTCAGCACGGCTGAAGCCTTGCGCAGTGTCGGTCTGGACGTGGTGCTGCATGCCGGTGGCGGCAGCTTCAAGTCGCAGTTCAAGCGGGCCGACGCAAGCGGGGCAGACTTCGCCGTCATCATCGGCGAAGACGAAGCAGCCGCTCGGACCGCGACGGTCAAGTCCCTGCGCGGCGCGGGCGGCGAGCACGGCGCCGGTGCCCAGCACTCGGTCGCCCTCGATGCGCTGCCCGACTATCTGGTTGATGCACTGGTCGCCGACGGCGACTGAGCGGCCCTGACCGCCCCCACTCATTCGAGGAAATCATGGCCTACGATCTGCAGGAACAGGACCAGCTCGACGCGTTCAAGGCGTTCTGGAATCGATACGGCAACCTGGCACTCACGGTGCTCACGGTGCTGCTGCTGGCGGTGGCGGGATGGCGCGCCTGGGGCTGGTGGCAGCAGAAGCAGTCGGTCGAGGCATCAGTGGTGTATGACCAGCTTCGGCAGGCCGTCGATGCCAAGGACATGGCCAAGATCAAGGCGACAGCCGGCGACCTGGTCGACAAATATTCGAGCACGGTCTACGGCTCCATGGGTGCGCTGGTGGCGGCGCGGGCCTATTTTGACGCCGGTGAACTGAAGGCCGCTCGCGCGCCGCTGCAGTGGGTGATCGACAAGTCGTCCGATCCTGAACACAAGGCGTTGGCGCGCGTGCGACTGGCCGGGGTGCTGCTCGACGAAAAGGCTTACGACGAAGCGCTCAAGGTGCTGGGTGGCGCGGATACCGGCGCGTTTGGCGGCTTGGTGGCTGATCGGCGCGGCGATGTGCTGCTGGCGCAGGGACAGCCTGATGAAGCCCGCAAGGCCTGGAAAGCTGCGCTGGAGAAGCTGGACAAGACCAGCGCGCTGCGTCCGCTGGTGCAGGCCAAGCTCGATGCACTTGGGGGCGAATGACATGCGGCGCATGCCTCGGCTGAGTGCGATCGTCTGCACCACCGCGCTGCTTGCGCTGATGGGCGGCTGTTCGCTCTTCGGCACGCCCAAGAAGCCGCCCGAGCCGCTGCCGGCGCCGGTGGGCACGACCCGGATCGAGCAGGCCTGGAGCGTGTCGATCGGCAAGGTGTCGGGGGTGGGCTTTGCACCGGCGGTGGTCGGCACCAGCGTCTGGGCTGCGTCGCGCGAGGGCAGTGTTGTGCGTCTGGACCTGGCCACCGGTCAGAGCGTCTGGCGGGTGAATACCAGCACGCCCTTGAGCGCAGGGGTCGGCACCGATGGCAGCACTGCAGTGGTGGTGACCCGCGACGGTGAACTGATCGCCTTTGACGAAGCCGGCAAGCAGCGCTGGAGTGCCAAGGTCGGGGGCGAAGTGACCAATCCGCCGGCGGTGGCCGATGGCACCGTGCTGCTGCGCACGAGCGATAACCGGGTCATCGCCTGGGATGCTCAGAGCGGTCAGCGGCGCTGGGTGTTCTCGCGCCAGAATCCGCCCCTGGTCCTGCGCAATTCTGGCGGATTTGCGATGCTGCCGGGCATCGGTTTCGTCGGCATGCCGGGTGGTCGCCTGGTCGCGCTGTCGCTGGCGAACGGCGCACCGCGCTGGGATACGCCGCTGGCGACCCCCAAGGGCGCCAATGAACTCGAGCGAATCGCCGATGTGGTCGGCAGTCCTCTGGTGATCGGTCGCGAAGTGTGCGCGGTAACCTACCAGGGGCGTATCGGCTGCCTGGACGTGGTCAGTGGCTCGCCGATCTGGGTCAAGGATTTTTCTTCGGCCGCCGGCTTCGATGTGGACAATCGGGGCCTGGTGGCGCCGGATGCAGAAGACGTGGTGCATGCCTTCGATCGACGGGGTTCGCCGGCGTGGCAGCAGAAGGGATTTGCCCGACGCCAACTCAGCGCGCCGCTGATCTTCGGTTCGTTGGTGGCGGTGGGTGACCTGCAAGGCAATGTGCTCTGGCTGTCGCGCGATGACGGCAGCCTTCGTGCAATCAATGCCACCGATGGCAAGCCCATCGTGGCGCCCGCTGCGGCTGCGGCCGGGACGATCGTGGTGCAGACCTCGGGGGGGACGCTGGTCGCGTTCCGCGGCGAATGAGCATCGTGCTCGAACGGACCCCGGTCGTTGCCCTGGTGGGGCGCCCGAATGTTGGCAAGTCGACGCTGTTCAATCGGCTGACCCGCAGTCGGGCGGCGCTGGTCGCCGACATTCCCGGCCTGACCCGTGACCGTCATTACGGTCAGGGCCGGGTCGGCGATCGCCGCTTCATCGTGATCGACACCGGCGGCTTCGAGCCGGTGGCCCGTAGCGGCATCGCGGCTGAAATGGCCCGCCAGGCCCGCCAGGCCGTGATCGAATCCGACCTGGTGATCTTCGTGGTCGATGGTCGAGAAGGCATGGCCGCGCGCGATCGCGATATCGCCAATGAACTGCGACGCACCGCTGCCAAGGTGGTGCTGGTGGTCAACAAGACCGAAGGCATGCCTACACAGTCGGCGATTGCCGATTTCTGGTCGCTGGGTCTGGGTCAACCTTATGCGGTCTCCGCGGCTCACGGCGATGGCGTGACCTCGCTGATTGAGGAAGTCCTGCCCGAGCCCCCCGAAGTGGTCGAGCCCGTCGACCCTCAGGATGCGCTTGTGCAGGATGCGGCCGAGCCGACCGCCGCCGAACTGGCCGCGGTCGATGCCGCCCCGGCGGGCGCGGCTGTGACCGCACCAGCCCCCGCAGCCGAGCCCGTAGCGCCGCGTCGCATCCGTGTGGCGGTCGTGGGCAGGCCGAACGCAGGCAAATCCACTCTGATCAACGCCTTGCTGGGCGAGCAGCGCATGATCGCCTTCGATCAGCCGGGCACCACGCGCGACGCGGTGGCGGTCGACTTCGAGCGCGGCGGGCGTCCCTACACCCTGATCGATACCGCGGGTGTGCGCCGCCGCGGCAAGGTGACTGACGTGATCGAGAAGTTCTCGGTCGTGAAGACGCTTCAGGCCATCGAGGACTGTCACGTCTGCGTGCTGCTGCTCGATGCCGCCGAGGATGTCGCCGAGCAGGACGCGCATATCGCGGGCTTCGTGCTGGAAGCCGGTCGGGCGGTCGTGGTCGGCATCAACAAGTGGGATCTGGCAGACGAACATCAGCGCGAACGCATCAAGGTGGAGTTCGAGCGCAAGCTCGGCTTCCTGTCGTTTGCGCGCAGGCACACCCTGACCGCAACCGAGGGCAAGGGCGTCGCAAGCCTGATGCGATCGGTCAACGAAGCCTATGCTGCGGCGACCGCCAACCTGTCGACGCCGCGCCTGACCCGTGCCTTGCAGGAGGCGGTCGAGCGCCAGCCGCCACCGCGTCGGGGTCCGATCCGCCCGAAGATGCGCTACGCCCACCAGGGCGGGCAAAACCCTCCGATCGT
>JBILSK010000276.1:0-4004 GCA_044372165.1 Burkholderiaceae bacterium
AGCGGTGCGCACAGTGGTGCGATTGCCGCAGCCTACGCGGGGGGCTTCTTCTCGGAGTCGATGTTCGTGCGTTTCGTGATCGACGCTGCACAAGGCAGCTGGAAAGGACGTCGGTTTGCGTGATCCGCACGCGGTGGTGGTGGGCGCGGGTGTCGCGGGGCTGAGCGCAGCCATCGACTTGGCGCGGCAGGGTTGGCGCGTGACCGTGCTGGAGCGTGCTGCCGTGCCGGGTGGCAAGCTGCGGCAACTGCAGGTGAATGGCGCGGCGATCGACAGCGGCCCCACGGTCTTCACCATGCGTTGGGTTTTCGAGGGCCTGTTTGCCGATGCCGGCGAGACCCTGGGCGATGCGCTGGTGCTCGATCCGCTGTCGGTGCTGGCGCGACACGCCTGGGGCGCGGGCGGCGAGCTCGATCTCTTTGCCGACGCACAACGCTCAGCACAGGCGATCGGCGAACTCAGTGGTCCACAGGAGGCGCGCCGATTCCTGGCTTTTTGCACACAGGCCGCCCGCGTCTACAACACCCTTGAAGGACCCTACATCCGCTCCTCGCGTCCCAGCGCGCTGAGCCTCACGCGTGAGCTCGGCATGAAGGGTACGGGTGTGCTGGCCGGGCTGGGCCCGTTTCGCGACCTGTGGCGCGCGCTCGGCCGTCATTTTCACGATCCCCGGCTCCAGCAACTCTTCGGGCGCTATGCCACGTATTGCGGATCCTCACCATTCGATGCGCCGGCCACCTTGATGCTGGTCGCGCAGGTGGAAATGCAGGGCGTGTGGGCAGTGCGCGGCGGCATGGTCGAGCTGGCCCGCGCACTGGCTCGTCTGGCACAGCGCCAGGGCGCGGATATTCGCTGTGACGCGCCGGTGGCTCAGGTGCTCGTTGACAAGGGTCGCGTGAGCGGCGTGACGCTGGCTGATGGCGAGCGCATCGAGGCCGATGCGGTGGTCTTCAACGGCGACGCCGGTGCGCTGGCTGCGGGCCTCCTGGGTGAAACGGTTCGTGCGGCGGTCAAACCCATGCCGCGTAGTGCACGTTCCTTGTCGGCATTGACCTGGTCGATCCACGCGCCGGTGCAGGGCTTCGACCTGGTCCGACACAACGTGTTTTTCGATACGGATTACGCCAGCGAATTCAACGACATCTTCGGCCGCGGCGTGCTGCCTGCACGGCCCACGGTCTACGTGTGCGCACAGGACCGCACCGATGGCGCAGATGCGCCGTCACCGAATGCCGATCACACGCCCGCAGCACCCGAGCGGCTGCTGTGTCTGGTGAATGCGCCAGCCAACGGCGACCACGCGCCCCTGGCCGCACAGGCCATCGAGGCCTGCACGCAACGCGCCTTTGCCTTGATCGATCGCTGTGGGGTGTCGGTCGCTCGCACGCCGCACAACACCATCGTCACCTCGCCCACGGATTTCGAGAGACTCTTTCCCGCCACAGGCGGTGCGCTCTACGGTCGTGCTTCGCGCGGCTGGATGTCCGCTTTCGCGCGGCCCGGGTCGGCCAGTGCCGTGCCCGGCCTGTATCTGGCAGGCGGCAGCGTGCATCCCGGCCCCGGTGTGCCGATGGCCGCGCTGTCAGGGCGACTGGCAGCGGCGCATCTGCTTCATGATGTGAGAGCAATCCGGCGCCGAGCCCGCATCACCATCACATCAGGCCCGACGCGCGGTTGAGAAGCGATCAGCATCAAGCCTATGTGGCCACGCGCCGTCGACGTACCGAAGCCGCATCGGGCAGCACCGACTCGAGCGCCTTGGCCGATGCGAGCACACCGGGCATGCCGGCGCCCGGGTGCGTGCCAGCGCCGACCACATACAGGCCATCGAGGTCTTCACTGCGGTTGTGCGGCCGGAACCACGCGCTTTGCAGCAGCAAGGGTTCCATGCCGAAGGCAGCGCCCTTGTAGGAGAGCAGTCGGTCCTGGAAGTCCTGGGGCGTGAGGTAGAACGAGGTGACCAGCGAATCCCGCAGCCCTGGCATCACTTCGCGCTCCAGATGTGCGGCAATGGCGTCACGATAACGGTCGCCGTGCACCGACCAGTCGGTGCCGCTGTCCAGATGCGGCACCGGCGAGAGCACATAGAAGGCATCGCAGCCGGCAGGCGCGAGCTGCGGATCGGTGGCGGTGGGTCGATGCAGGTAAAGGCTGAAATCCTCGGCGAGGTGCTTGCGCTTGAAGATGTCGTGCAGCAGCTCCTTGTAGCGCGGACCCAGCACCATCATGTGGTGCGGCACATCGGGATACTGACGCCGCGTGCCGAAGTACCACACGAACAGGCTCATCGAATATCGGGCCCGGGCCAGGCGCCGGTCGGTCCAGTGGCGACGGTGGGCCGGGTCTACCATGTTGCGGTAGGTCCACGCGGTGTCGCCGTTGGATACGACGATATCGGCCGTGATGCGCTCACCATCGACCAGCTCCACGCCGCTGGCGCGGCCATCGCTCACCAGCACCCGCTGCACCTGCGCGCCATAGCGGATCGGTGTGCCCTGTCCGCGGATCAGGTCGACCAGCCCGCGCACCAGCGCGCCGGTGCCGCCCATGGCCCAATGAACGCCGTGGCGCCGCTCCAGGGAGGCGATAAGCGAGTAGGCGCAGGTCACCGAGAACGGATTGCCGCCGATCAACAGCGGATGGAAGCTGAAGACGATGCGCAGCTTCGGGTCGCGGAAGTGGCGCGCCACCAGTGTGTGGATGCTGTTCCAGGCCTGCATCCGGGTGAACGAGGGGATCGCCCCGAGCAGATCGCCGAAGCTGTCGAAGGCAGTCTCGGCCATCCCCTCGAAGCCGAGCCGAAAGCACTTCTCGGCCTCGCGCATGAAGCGCTCGTAACCCGGGAGGTCGTCGGCGCAGAACTTCGCCACCTCGGCGCGCATGCGCTGCGGGTCGCCGCTGTAGTCAAACCAGGTCCCGTCGTGAAAGCGGATCCGGTAGAACGGATCCAGCGCCTTGAGGGTCACATGGTCCTCGCGGCGCTGGCCGCACAAGGTCCAGAGCTCGTCGAACAGGAAGGGGGCGGTGACGATGGTGGGCCCGGCATCGAAGCTGAACCCGTCGCGCTGAAAGACGTAGGCCCGGCCGCCCGGCCCGTCGAGCTTTTCCAGAACGGTCACCCGCCAGCCCCGCACGCTCAGGCGGATGGCCGCCGCCAGCCCCCCGAGCCCGGCGCCAATTACCACGGCATGGGGCCGCCCGTCGTCGGTCGGGGTGTCAGTGGGGTGCTTGCTCATGGGCCTCGATTCATTCGGTATGTTCCGACTCGGGAGGGTCGGCCATTAAGTGTAAATCAAGGTTGACGCTTATACGCGTCAGATGCAGACTCTGGCGATGACCCGACCGGCCTTATCCACCGTCACCGAGCTGCTCAAGCCGATCACCTGGTTTCCGCCAATGTGGGCCTTTGCCTGCGGCGTGGTGGCCTCGGGGGTGTCACCGCACGAGCGCTGGCCGCTCATCCTGATCGGCGTCATCCTGGCCGGGCCGATGGTCTGCGCCGCCAGCCAGGCCGTCAACGACTGGTTCGACCGGCATGTCGACGCGATCAACCAGCCCGAGCGGGCTATTCCCTCCGGGCGCATGCCAGGCCACTGGGGCCTGTATATCGCGATCGCCTGGACCGCCCTGTCGCTGGTCGTGGCCAGCATCCTGGGACCCTGGGGGTTCGCCGCAGCGGTCGCCGGGCTGGTGCTGGCCTGGGCCTACAGCGCCCCCCCGGTGCGGCTCAAGGAGAACGGCTGGTGGGGCAATGCGGCCTGCGGGCTGTGCTACGAGGGTCTGGCCTGGGTGACCGGCGCAGCCGTCATGGCCGGGGGCGCCATTCCCGATGGCCGCTCACTCGCACTGGCCGGTCTGTACAGCCTCGGGGCCCACGGCATCATGACCCTGAACGACTTCAAGTCGGTCGTCGGCGACCGTCAGATGGGTGTTCGCTCACTGCCGGTGCAACTGGGCGTGGCGCGTGCCGCTCAGGTCGCCTGCTGGGTGATGGCGGTGCCGCA
>JBILSK010000277.1:0-4002 GCA_044372165.1 Burkholderiaceae bacterium
GCTCGGTCTGGGCCAGGGTCACCAGCACATCGGCATCGCCGCCCAGAGTGATGAAGGACTTCATGCCGTCGAGCACCCAGTGGTCGCCCTGACGGGTCGCCCGCGTCTGCACGTTCTGCACGTCGTTGCCGGCCTCAGGCTCGGTCACCGTGATCGCCACCAGGCACTCACCGGCAATCGTGCGCCGCGCGATGTCGCGCTGTTCGTCGGTGCCGTATTCGTACAGCAGGGAGCCGGCCACGTTCTGCACCAGCATGGCCACGGCGAGGTTCGGGTTGATGCGCGACATCTCCTCCATCGCGATCGCCTCCTCGTAGGCGCCCAGTCCCGCGCCGCCCACCGATTCGTCGGCAGTGATGCCGATCAGCCCGGCGCGCGCCATGGCCACGTAGAACTCGCGGGGAAAGGCACGCTCGCGGTCGGCCTGCTGCCAGCGCGTCGCCACTTCACGGCGCGAGAACTCGCGGCACATGTCGCGAAAGGCCGTGCGATCCACCGTGTTGACCGGCCGCGGGCGCGGGCCATTGCGTGTCACTGTCATCGACGTCTCCCTGGGCACAGTCGGCAAGCCCCGGGGAATCCGGGAGGCTGTCCGAACCGATGCCGTTCTCGGTATAGAATAATTTTTCCAAATGATACCAACGCCCTCAGGGGGAGACACGATGCAATCGAATGGCACACCGGGCCTGCGCAGGCGCCTCATCGCCACCCTGGGAGTGGGCACCCTGGCTGCGGCCGTACCCGGCGCCCGGGCACAGAGCACGGCAGGCGGCTACCCCAATCGCCCAGTGAAGATGGTGGTGGCTTCGGCGGCCGGCGGCATCCTGGACACCATCGGCCGACTGGTGGCCACGCGGATCGGCGAGAGCATGGGCCAGAACGTGGTGGTCGAGAATCGGGCTGGTGCCGGCGGCATCCTGGGCACCGAGGTCTGTGCCCGCGCACTTCCGGACGGGTACACGATCTGCAAGGTGGCCACCAGCCACGCCATCAATCCGGGGCTCTATCCGAAGATGCCCTACGACACGATGAAGGACCTCGCACCGGTCACCCAGACGGTCAACCTCAAGAATGTGCTGGTCGCCCATCCCTCGGTGCCGGCCAATTCGGTGAAGGAACTGATCGCCCTGGCCAAGGCCAAGCCGGGCTCCCTCACCTTCGCGTCGGCCGGCAACGGCCAGTCCAATCACCTGTCCGGCGAGATCTTCAAGCAGATGGCCGGCGTGTCCATGGTGCACATCCCCTACAAGGGCAGCGCACCCGGACTGACCGACACGGTGGCTGGCAACACCTCGGTGATGTTCGTCGACATCCTGTCGGCGACACCTCACATCAAATCCGGGCGCCTCAAGGCGCTGGGCGTGACCGGCGATGTCCGCTCGCCCGCGCTGCCCGAGGTGCCGACCATCGCCGAGTCCGGTCTGTCCGGCTTCAATGGCAACACCTGGCTCGGTCTGGTGGCGCCTGGCGGCACGCCCCGGGAAATCGTCGCGAAGCTGAGCGCCGAGACCCGCAAGGCCCTGCTGGCCCCGGACGTTCGTGACCGTCTGCTGGCCCAGGGTGTGGAGCCCGTAGGCAGCACCCCCGAGCAGTTCACCGCCCACCTGGAGGCGGAGATGCAACGTTATGCCGCAGTGATCAAACGCTCCGGCGCAAAGGTGGATTGAAAGCACATGGCGCTCGATTTCTCGTTCAGCCCCGAACACGAATCGGTCCGCGAGACGGTTCGACGCTTCTGCATCGACGAGGTTGCACCGCTGGTGCGCCATGCCGAGGAAACCGAAACCTTTCCCCGCGAACTGTTCCGCAGGTGGGGTGACCTCGGCCTGATCGGTGCCCGCTACCCGCAGGAGGTGGGCGGCAGCGGCATGGACAAGGTCGCCGACTGCATCATCCGCGAGGAAATGAGCGCGGTCTGCCAGGGCTTTGCCTCGAGCTGGTCGGCGCACAGCCATCTGGGCATCTGGCCGATCTGGAAGGGCGGGACCCCCTCGCAGGTCGAACGCTTCTTTCGCCCGGCCCTGCTGGGACGCAAGATCGCCGCCTTCGGCTTGTCGGAGCCCGATGGCGGTTCGAATGTCCGCGCCCTCAAGACCCGAGCCACCAAGGTGCCCGGCGGCTGGCAACTGGATGGCAGCAAGCTCTACATTTCGAACGCCCCGATCGCCGACTTCGTTCTGGTCGCCGCGCGCACGCGCCCGGAGCTCACCATCGATGCGATCAGCCTGTTCATCGTCGCAACCGACAGTCCGGGCTTTGCGGTCTCCAAGCTCGACAAGGAATCGATCCGCTCCTCCGAGACCGGCCTCATCCACATCGATGGCGTCTTCGTGCCCGACGACTGTCTGCTCGGCGAGCGTGAAGGCACCTACCCGCTGATCCTGGAATCCCTGAGCGAAAACCGCGTGGGCGTGGCCGCCAACTCGCTGGGCATGGCCCGCGCCGCCCTGGAAGCGTCGGTGGCCTACGCCGGCGAGCGCATCGTGGCCAACAAGCGGATCGGCGATTACCAGGCCATCGCGCACCGATTGGCCGACATGGCCGCAGACATCGAAGCCGCCCGCTGGCTGGTGTACTACGGCGCCTGGTGCGTGGACCGCGGCACCCTCACCCCCGACCTGGCCGCCAAGGTCAAGCTGGTTGCCAGTGAAAGCGCCGTGCGAGCCAGTGAATCGGCCATCCGCATCTTCGGGGGCGCCGGCATCATGCGGGAATATCCGGTGGGTCGAATCCACCGCGATGCCCTGCTCTACATCATCGGCGAAGGCACCAGCGACATTCAGCGCAACCTGATCGCCCGCGGGCTGGGGTTCAAGGCGTGACACCCGGCGCAGCCTCGGCGCCCAAGCTCGTCGGTGCCCTGGCGAGCGGCCTCGCCATCCTGCGCTACCTGGTGACCCACCCCGGGCCGGTCGGCGTGACCCGCGTGGCCCGGGACCTCTCGCTCAATGCCAGCACCTGCTTCAATCTGCTGCGCACGCTGGTCCATGAGGGTCTGGTGAATTTCGATGACGCCACCAAGACCTACTCCATCGGCCTGGGCGTGGTGGAACTGGCTCGCGGCGCGCTCAATCGCGCGTCGCTGGTGCGGCTGGTGCAGCCCCAGCTCGATGCGCTCGCCGTGCGCCACGGCGTCACCGTCGTGATGTGGCAGGCCGAGGGCGATGACCGGATGATCCTGGTGCATGCGGCCGAACACCCGGGTGCCGTGCGTGTCCAGATGACGGTGGGCACCCGGCTGCCGCGCTTCATCGGTGCAGCAGGCCGTTGCATGGCCGCCTTCAGCGGATTGTCCCGAGCCCAGCTGAAGACGCGATTCGCTGCGCTGCGCTGGGATGTCCCGCCCAGCTTCGAGTCCTACTGGCAATCGATCGAGGCGGTTCGCGAACGGGGCTGGGCGATCGATGACGGGTACTACCAGCGCGGCGCCACCGTGCTGGCCGTGCCAGTGAGAGATGGCGAAGGGCATGCCACCATGACGCTTGGCTGCGCCGCCTTCAGCGGCCACATGGACACGGCCCGCACCCGCGCGCTGGTCGAGGATCTGTCGGCGCTGGCCGATCGACTGAGTCGCGCCCGGGTCGGCCCGACCGAGGCCGCCGCGGGCACGGCACGCTGACCAGGCGTCCGGTTCGTCACCACAGCCTCACCACTTGGGCGGACGCTTCTCCAGGAAGGCCTGGACACCCTCCAGGGCGCTGTCTTCCATCATGTTGCAGGCCATCGTCTGGCCGGCCAGCTGATAAGCCGCCTCGACACCCAGTTCCAGCTGTCGATAGAACAAGCCCTTGCCGGCCGTGATCGCCTCGACCGGCTTGGCGGTGATGCGCGACAGCACGGACTCAATCGTGGCATCAAGCTGATCGGCAGGCACGGCCTCGTTGATCAGACCTTGCTCGCGTGCCTCGTTGGCGTCGATGAAATCGCCGGTCAGCAGCATGCGCATCGCGGCCTTGCGCGACAGGTTGCGTGACAGGGCCACGGACGGCGTCGAACAGAACA
>JBILSK010000278.1:0-3989 GCA_044372165.1 Burkholderiaceae bacterium
GTCCGCCTTCATGAACAACCGGCGCACCGCCGTGGCCTTCATTGGCGGCACCTCGGACGATCTGGATCAGCGGGGCATGGCGTTGTCGGGCACCTTCCGACTCGACCCGGTCCGGTCGCTGAACGCCACCCTTCGCTACACGATGTCCGAGTCATCCAGCCAGCGCTCCAAGTCCAACCTGGCCATGCTGCTGGGCAGTTGGGACTGGAACATCACCCCCCGCTCGACGCTGTCCGTCGGCGGACGTCTGCAGCGCCAGACAGGCAGCGGCACCGCCGTCGAATTCGACGAAGTCGCGGCCTTTGTCAGCGCAGACCATCGATTCGACTAATCAGGAACGGCCATGTACGAAAGCCACTTCGGGTTCAGTGCCAAACCCTTCCAGCTCAATCCCGACCCGGATTTCTATTTCGGCAGCCGCGGGCACAAGCGTGCCATGGCCTACCTCGAATACGGATTGCATCAGGGAGAAGGCTTCATCGTCATCACCGGCGAGGTGGGCGCAGGCAAGACGACCTTGCTGCGCGGACTGCTGCGCCGGATCCAGAGCGACTCGATCGTCCCGGTGCAGATCGTCAGCACGCAGGTCGACTCGGACGATCTGCTGCGACTGGTCGCCTCGGCCTTCGGCCTGCGCCAGGAAGGCGAGGACAAGGCAACGCTGCTGACCCGGCTGCAACAGCATTTCGAGGGCCTGCACGCCGAAGGCAAGCGCGCGCTGCTGATCGTCGACGAAGCGCAGAACCTTGCGCCCAGAGCCGTCGAAGAACTCCGGATGCTGTCGAACTTTCAGGTCGGTACCCGTTCGCTGGTCCAGAGTTTCCTGGTCGGTCAGCCCGAGTTCCGCAGCATCATGCAACGACCCGAGATGCGCCAGCTCAAGCAGCGCGTGATCGCGTCGTATCACCTGGGCCCCCTCGATGCCGAGGAGACGCAGCATTACATCGAGCACCGCCTGCGTCATGTCGGATGGCAGGACACCCCGCACTTCGAGCCGAACGCCTTCGCTCGGATTCACTCCGTCACAGGCGGTGTACCTCGCCGCATCAACACCTTGTGCGACCGGCTCCTGCTGGCCGCCTACCTGGGTGACAAGCGCAGCCTGCACGCCGAGGATGTCGAAACGGTCGCCAATGAACTGGCCGAAGAGTTGGGTGGCAACAATGTCGATCCAGCGCCGTCGCTGGCCGAGGTCCGCGCCTTTCGCAGTGTCCGAACTGCGGGCTCCCACGCTGCAGGCTCGATGTCCGCAGCCCAGCTCTCGATGCTCGAAGCCCCGGAACATCGGAGCCTCGAGGAGCAGATCGCTGCCCTGGAAGAGCGCATCGAGCTGCTCGAATCCTCCAACGGCATGATGTTCAATCTGATCAGGCGGGTGCTGCGCATCCTGCGTGGCAACCCCGGCAACGAATCGACCGGTTCATGACAGACATCGTCAACGCATTCTCGATCGACGTCGAGGACTGGTTTCAGGTCGCGGCATTTGCCGGTTGCATCGAGCGTTCGAGCTGGGACTCGCTGGAGTGCCGGGTCGAACGCAATGTCGACGCATTGCTGCAGACCCTGGACCAGCGAGGCGTCAAGGCCACGTTCTTCACCCTCGGCTGGATGGCACAACGCTATCCCGACATGGTCCGGCGCATCGTGAACGCTGGACACGAACTCGCGAGCCACGGCCACGGCCATCACATGATCGGCGAGCTGGGCCCCGAACGCTTCCGCGAGGACGTGGTCCGGGCCAAGGGGCTGCTGGAATCACTGTCCGGCATCGAAGTCATCGGCTATCGCGCGCCCAGCTTCTCGGTCGGACGCGACACGCTGTGGGCGCTGGACATCCTGGCCGAGACCGGCCACCGGTACAGCTCCAGCATCTACCCGATCCAGCACGACCTGTACGGCATGCCGGAGGCGCCGCGCTTCGCCCATGCACGCAGCGGTCTGCTCGAAATTCCGGCGACCTCCCTGCGACTGGGTGATCGAAACTTCCCCGCTTCAGGCGGTGGCTACTTCCGTCTGCTGCCCTATCGCTTGTCGCGCTGGAGCATTGAACGGGTCAATCGAGTCGACCGCGAGGCGGCGGTCTTCTACTGCCACCCGTGGGAAATCGATCCGCAACAGCCTCGTGTGGCCGGTGCCCCGCTGAAATCGCGGTTCCGCCATTACGTGAACCAGTCGAGGATGCTTGGCAAGATCGACCGACTGCTGGGCGATTTCCCCTGGAACACGGTTCGCGACACCATCGTCGCACAAGCCTTGCCCGAACTTCGATCCCACGCCAAGACGCTGTCCGTCGCCCCTCAGTAAGGCTCCTGCGCCATGACCCAGCGGTCCCCCGACCTCGTGCTTGAAGTGGATACGGCACACGCCGTGCAAACGGGCATCTCAACCGAAGCCGGCGCGACCGCCGCTGCATCGGTCCAACCGAAGCCGGTCGGCATCAGCCCCGGAGGGGTGCGCCTTCGCATCGCGCGCGAACGGTTTCGCGAGTGGTTGTTCTTCGACAGCCACATCGCGCGTGCCATGCTGGCCTTGATGGCGTTCGGCCTGGGCGTTGTGATGCTGCTGACCGGTCGGCATGGTCGTGGCACGGCGATCCTGGCTCAGACCCATCGCGCGGCCGCGCTGCCCTCGGTCGACCGCGCCATCGAGCGGCTGTTTCGACGTGCACTGGACAGCGCACCCGACGGACTGGCTCGCGGGATCCGTCGTGCCGTCGAGGAATTCCCGTCCACTGCACCGGTTGCCCCCCACACCCAGCGCTTTCTCGACCAGCCCGACCTGCTGCTCAACGGCTGCTCCCTGGTCCTGAAATCGCCCCGTGCCAACGAGAAGGGTGTTCTCTACCTCTATTACTCTTACGTCTATCCCTTCTTCATGCGTGCGTTCGACATGGACGCCATCACTCGACGCTACCGTGTGGTCATCGAGCCCAGCTGGTCGGGCTTTTGCGACATGAACGTCCTGTCGCTGGGCGTGCTGAAGCAGACCGTGCTGGTGGGAGCCGGTGAAGCACGCGATGCCCGGTTCCTGAAAAGCGTCAGCAGCACCCTGATTCCTGCCGATTTCACCGGAAACACCTGGGTGGATACCGACCGCTTCAAGCCGATCGCCGGCACGCCCAAGGACATCGATGTGATCGTCATCGCTGCCTGGGCCTGGTACAAGCGGCACTGGGCCATCTTCCGTGCACTGCGAACCCTGCAGGATCGCGGGCATGTGCTCAGAATGGCACTGGTCGGCTATCCCATCGACATGACGGCAGCGGACGTGATTTCAGTCGCGCGCCACTACGGTGTCGAGGATCAGATTGAAATCCACGAGAGTGTCCCGCACGAGTCGGTGAACCTTCTGCTCAATCGATCCAGAGTGAATCTGCTGTGGTCGCGACGCGAGGGCAGCAATCGGGCCATCGCGGAAGGCATGGGGGCTGACGTGCCCTGCATCCTGCGCAAGGGATTCAATTACGGCGAAGCCTATCCGCATATCAATGCGGACACGGGCCGGTTTGCCGATGAAGATGATCTGCCCTACGTGCTGCTCGAGATGCTCGATCAGTCGGGCAGCGGGCGAGCCCGCGAATGGATGCTGACCCGAATGACGCCGATCGAATCGACCCGACGGATGAACGACACGCTCAGGGCCACTGCCCTGGCCCAGGGCGAGGCGTGGACCGTCGACGCGGTCGTCAAGGTCAGCCATCTGGGCGGACTGGGCTATCTCGACCCATCCGATGAGGACCGATTCAAGGCGGACGACGACTTCCTGCGCTCGACCATTCTCGGTCATGCCCGGGACGAAGCCGTTGGCACGACCCACGCAGCGTGAAACCGCTTCTGATCTTTTCGGACGACTGGGGCAGACATCCGTCGAGCAGCCAGCACCTGGTGTCCCATCTGCTGCGACACCGCGAGGTGCTCTGGGTCAACACGATCGGGACGCGACCACCACGGCTGGACGCCCGCACGGCACGACGCATTGCGGAAAAGCTC
>JBILSK010000279.1:0-3981 GCA_044372165.1 Burkholderiaceae bacterium
GTCTGCCCGGCCGGCGTCGCTGCTCGGCACCGCTGCCTGGAGAGGGCGGGCGCACCCGGTCAGCAAGGAAGCCGCCACAGGAAGCGGCAGCGCCAGCAGATGCGACAGCACGTGCCGGCGGCGTGCGGTCAACGCAGCTTCACCGGATGGGGGATACGCCGAAGATCATCCATCTCCGAGCCCGCCCAGCTGCGCTTCAGACGCCGAGCCCAGCTCTCGAATTGCAGGCGCCAACGAGGGCGTTGCAGGACCAGCCACAAGGTGCGGTCCTCTCCGGTGGAGAGACTTCGCTTGTATCGGGCGTCGCCCGCGAGGAAGTCGTACAAGCCCATGCCCATCTCGATGTTGCGCTCGATGGCCAACCAGTGGGCGAGCATGCCGGGGCGAATCGCTTCGTCGACCTCGTAGTTGATCCCGCTCAGATAGAAGTGGACGTTGCGCCCGGAGACAAAGTTGTACAGATAGGCCAGAGGCCGTCCGCCCGCGCTCAGACGCAGGTATTGAACGCTGCCGCCGGGAAAGGCTTCGGCCAGCAGACGACGATGAAAACCGACGAATTCGGGGTTGTCGAAGCCGCTGTCGAATGAGTCGCCATCGGGGGTGCCCCAGCGTGCGCGATGCAGCGGCCCGGTTTCGTCGAACCACTGCAAGGCCTCGGCGAGCGTGCTGGCGCAGCTCAACTCGAGCGGTCCGAGGTCACGTTCTGCCTGGCGCCTGGAACGACGCAGCTGCTGGCGAGTGTTGGGGCTCAGTGCCTTCAGGTAATCGCCGCCGTGCAGGTTGCGCACCGCGTCGAGGTCGATGTTGTAGCTGGGCTGCTCCAGATCGAGTCGTGCGGTCAGACCGTGGCGAGCTGCCTGATAGAGCGCCTGTCGAGCGTGTTCGGCGACCAGTCCGCCCAGTCTGAGTTCATCCCAGCGGGGATCCTCGCCGAGCTGGTCGAGCAGGGCAGCGAGGTTGTCCTCGAAATACTCGGGACGGCCGCCGAAAAAGCCGTTGCGTTCTATCCAGGGTTGGTCGAGCACCGAACAGATCGATTGATTGAGGGCGAGGACTCGAACCGGCAACAGGTTGTGCCGAACTTCCAGACGCCGTCCAATCAGCGCGACCACCGGGCCGCGGGGGCCGTCGTCGATGCGCAGTTCGCGAAAATCGGCCCGGCCTTGCCAGCTTGCGACCGACGCGTTGAACCACGCCCGAGACAGGAAGATGGAGTCGGGCTGCGACGGTTCCCGCGGAGGGGAGGGCGTCGGGTTCGAAGAGGAGTGGCCCGTCGTCGGCACAGTCAACAGAGAGGTTTTGAACATCAGCGCGGCAGGCTGCTCGGGAAGCAAACGCAACGCCTCCATTGTCGCAGGTCAGGCTTACCGACGGGGAGCGATCTGTCGTCCAAATCGCACCGTCCGTGACTTTTGGGGTGGGACGCTCGAAAGCTGATGTTAACCTCCGGCGTCACAACAATGACCCGTTTCCTCCGACTCGTGATTCAGGTCCGACCCGTCACAGATAGCGACGCCAGCGCGTGGGATCGGCTGGTGATCGACTCCGAAAACTCCACCTTCTTTCACCGTTGGGGCTGGCGCGAACTGCTGTGCCGAACGCTCGGCTACTCCGATCATTATCTCTGCGCAGTCGAGGGCGGTGAGCTGGTCGGCATCCTGCCGCTGGTGGGCGTGAAGAGCCGTCTGTTCGGCAGCGGACTCATCAGTCTGCCCTTCTGTTCCTATGCCGGTCCGCTCGGATCAGGCGATCAGGCCGAAGCCATTGAGCGGCAACTGATTGCCGCGGCGGTGGACCTGGGGCGCTCGATGAAGGTCGAGCGGGTCGAGCTGCGCGGCACGCGGGTTTTCGACCCCGCGTCACCTCGCCAGGATCTGTATGCCACGTTCCGCGCAGCCATTCCTCGCGAACTGGACTCCATGAAGGGCATCCCGCAGAAGCGGCGCAATGTCGTCCGTCGGGCGGTCACCCTGGGGCTGCAGGCCACCGTTGGTCAGAATGCCGATCGCTTCTTCGAGCTTTACGCTGAAAATGCGAGGGCGCATGGCACCCCGGCGCTCGGAAAGCGGTTTTTCCGCGATCTGCTCAAGGCTTTTCCTGACGACTGTGACGTGCTCTTCGTGAGTGACGCGGCCGGAAGCGATCTGAGCGGGATTTTGAATTTTTACCATCGAGGCGAAGTCTTGGCTTATTTCGCAGGAGAAGTCGATGCGGCGCGCGAAACCAACGCGAACGACTTCAAGTACTGGTCGCTGATGAAGCATGCGGCGAGCCGTGGTTGCACCCGATTCGATTTCGGTCGCAGCAAGGCGGGCACCGGTTCCTTCACGTTCAAGAAGCTCTGGGGGTTCGAACCCCTGACGCTTCAATACGAATTTCCCTATCTGCCTTCAGGGCATGTCCCCCAGAACAATCCGATGAATCCCAAGTACCGCGCTGCGATCGAGACCTGGCGACGACTGCCTAGAGCTGTCGTCGATCGAGTGGGCCCGCTTCTCGTCGGAGGTCTGGGATGAATGCTGCAAGCGAAGCCCGTCGTTTGACGGTGATCCGCCCCATGCGGGGGCTGTTCGACTTTGGCCTGGATGAGGTCTGGAGAAGCCGCGAGCTGCTCTACTTCCTGGTCTGGCGCGACTTGAAGGTTCGCTATTCGCAGGCAGCGCTGGGCGCGCTGTGGGCGGTGATCCAGCCCCTGGTGGCGGTCATCATCTTCACGGTGATCTTCGGCATCTTTGCCAAGCTGCCCAGCGATGGCATTCCCTACCCGGTCTTCGCGTTCACAGCGATGCTGCCCTGGACGCTGTTCTCGGAGTCCGCGCGACGCAGTTCGCTGGGGCTGGTGGGCGATGGCGAACTGATCAAGAAGGTGTACTTCCCTCGGTTGATCATTCCTCTGGCCAACGTCGTCTCGCCGCTGCTCGATTTCCTGTTCTCGGTCGGGGCCCTGGTGTTGCTGATGTTGTTCTACGGGATCGTGCCCTCGGCCAACATCGTGTTCGCCCCGGTGCTGGTGCTGCTGACGGTCGCTCTGGCCTTCGCCATCGGCTTGTGGTTGGGGCCGATGAACGTGCGGTATCGCGACATCAGCCACACCATCCCCTTCCTGATGCAGATCTGGATGTACGCGACGCCGATCGTGTATCCGCTGTCGATGGTGCCCGAGCGCTACAAGTTCTGGTACAGCCTCAATCCGACTGTCGGACTGATCGAGGGCTATCGCTGGGCGGTACTTGGGTCCGGAACCCTTGACGTCAGCGCCCTGGTCATCAGCGCGTCGATCACCGCAGTGCTGCTCTTCACCGGCCTGATCTGGTTCAAGCAGCAGGAACGCAATTTCGCGGACATCATATGAGCTCTCCTTTCGCAATCAAGGCCGAGGGCCTGAGCAAGCGCTACCAGATGTTCTCGGGGCGCACCCACTCCGATTCGCTGCGCACCATGCTGGTCAACAGCGCGAGGTCGGTGCTGACGCGCAAGGATCGGCCCAAGCGTCTCAACGATTTCTGGGCCTTGCGCGATGTGAGCTTCGACATCCGCCACGGCGAGAACGTCGGCATCATCGGTCTGAACGGGGCAGGCAAGAGCACGCTGCTCAAGATCATGTCCCGCATCGTCGAACCCACCTCCGGCCAGGCGACCATCGATGGTCGGGTCGGGGCGCTGCTTGAAGTCGGTACCGGCTTTGCACTCGAGCTCTCCGGCCGCGACAACGTTTTTCTGTACGGGTCCATCCTGGGCATGAAGCGCGAGGAAGTGGCGCGCAAGTTCGATGCGATCATCGAGTTCGCCGGGATCGGTGCGCACATCGATGTGCCGGTCAAGCGCTATTCGAGCGGCATGTACGTGAAGCTCGCGTTTGCGGTGGCGGCGCACCTGGATCCGGAAATCCTGTTCCTCGATGAAGTGCTGGCGGTGGGCGACATCGCCTTCCAGCGCAAGTGCTTCGACTTCGCCAAGGAGCTGCAGGCGCGCGACTCGACC
>JBILSK010000280.1:0-3974 GCA_044372165.1 Burkholderiaceae bacterium
GGTGATCCGGATCACCGACCCCGGCTTGAGGCGTCGATTCCCGCTGGCTTTTTCGGGCATCCAGTTGGCCACGAACCGCAGGCCTTCGGCCGGAATATCGATGATCTGACCGCGGCTGCGGCTGACACGCAGTGAACGTGCGCCGACCTGCGTGACGACGGCCGGATGAAAGTCGTCGATATCTCCGGCCTCCAGCAGGGCCTCCTCGATCCTCTCGCCGCGGCGTGCGGGGTCGGCGGGCAGGTCGATCGTGGCCTCCGGGCCGCGATAGCCGTAGCGCCGGTCATAGTTCAGCACCGCGCGCTGCACGGCAGCGTTGGCCGCCCGCTGGTCGGTCGAGCGGATGGTGGTGTAGAGGTTCAGGCCGGCGGTGTAGGTCTCTTCCTTGAACTGCTCGTAGGCCAGCTGGCGAGCGTATTCCGCCGCATACGGTGCCTTGAGGGCGAACTCGCCGCGATCGGGCTGCAGCTTCAGGGGCTCGACCATCGCGGCCTGGTAGTCGGTCTCGTTCAGGTAGCCCAATTGCCGCATGCGGCCCAGGATGTACTCCTGGCGGATTCGGGCGCGCTTGGGGTTGACCACCGGGTTGTAGGCGGACGGCGCCTTGGGCAGGCCGGCGAGCATCGCGGCTTCCGCTGCGGAGATCTTGCCCAGCGGCTTGCCGAAGTAGATCTGTGCGGCCGAGGCAAATCCGTAGGCACGCTGCCCCAGGAAGATCTGGTTGAGATAGATCTCGAGGATCTGTTCCTTGGACAGCGTGTGCTCGATCTGGAAGGCCAGCAGGATCTCGTAGATCTTGCGGGCGTAGCTGCGCTCGTTCGACAGGTAGATGTTGCGGGCCAGCTGCATCGTGATCGTGCTGGCACCTTGCGCCTTGCCGCCCGCTGCGATGTTGGCCAGTGCCGCCCGGGCAATGCCCACGAAGTCCACCCCGCTGTGCTCGAAGAAGCGGTCGTCCTCGGCAGCCAGGATCGCCTGCTTCATCACGGCCGGCACTTCGCCGATCCGCACCACGCTGCGTCGCTCTTCGCCGAATTCGCCAATCAGGACGCCATCTTCGGTCCAGATGCGCAGGGGCATCTTGGGCCGGTAGTCGGTCAGCGTTTCCATCGAAGGCAGCCGCTCTGAGCCAAGGATGGCCGTGAGCGCGAAGGTCATGACGACTGCCAGCAGCAGGGCGAGCGGGATCCCGACCACCAGGCCCAGGATGCCGAGACGGCTCATGCCGCGCTGGCGCAGCCGCGCCTTCGGACCTGTCCGATGAGCGATGTGCCGGACGGCGGCCGACGCGAAGAGTGCGCGCGCGCGCTTCATGGACAGGGCGGACAGAGTGGGAGGGCTGGAACATCCACGGGGGGCAGATTATATCGACCCCCCCGCTGAAAGCCAGATTTTTTGCGGCAGGGCGGCGACACCAGCGGTGTGCCTGCATCGGCAGGCGTGCGCAGCTCGCTGGGTGGAGGCTGCGGTTTCATGTGCGACGAACGGTCACTGGGCACCGACCGACGGCCTGTCTCGCGGCGATTGGGACACCCATTCGATGAACGGCTTGACCCGGTTGACCGATGGACCCCGCCACGCACCCGCCCGGCGATAGAGTGGTCGTCGACCCGTACCGACTTCCAGCAAGTGGTGCGGCAGCGTCCCGTCGGCTCATGCCTTCGGGTGTGAAAAGGTCACCGCAAAGGTGAGACGTGGCACTGAGCCTGAATGGATTGTTCCGACGGACGTCAAAGCCCCTGCTGGGCATTGACGTCACCGAAACCAGCATCAAGCTGGTTGAACTGGCCCCGGGGGCCGGCAGCAGCATGCGCCTGGAGCGCTATGCGATCGAGCCCCTCGAGCGCGGTGCCATCGTGCACGGCAATGTCGAGAAGCCCGAGGTGGTGGCACAGGCGCTGACCCGAGCGATTCGTCGCACCGGCTCGCGCGCCCGCCACGCGGCCATGGCCTTGCCCACGGCTGCAGTGATCACCAAGCGCATCACGCTGCCTGCCGGCCTGACCGAGGAAGATTACGAGGTGCAGGTCGAGTCCGAGGCCAGCCAGTACATCCCGTTCTCGATTGACGAGGTGAACCTGGACTTCCAGATCCTCGGCCCCGCAGCACATGGCGCCGAGGATGTCGAGGTGCTGCTGGCTGCTTCGCGCCGGGATCGGGTCGAGGACTGCGTGGCGATTGCCGAGATGGCGGGTCTGCAGCCGGTGGTGATCGACGTGCAGCCCTTCGCCGCCCGCGTGGCCATCGACCATGTGGCCCGCTTGCTGGAAGGCTCGGAGCGCAACACGGTGCTCGCGGTGCTGGACATCGGTGAGACCACCACCAGTCTCACGGTCGTTCATGACGGGCAGACCGTCTTCGAACGCGAACAGCCATTCGGCGGCGGGGTGCTCACGCAGGACATCGCTCGCTGCTATGGACTGAGCTTCGAGGACGCGGAACTCAGGAAGCGCAGTGCCGACCTGCCGTCGAGCTTCGAAGCCGAGGTGCTCGCGCCCTTCAATGATCAAGCCGCGACCGAAGTGGCGCGTGCCCTGCAATTCTTCTTCACCTCGACGCCGTTCACGCGGGTCGATCGAATTCTGCTGGCGGGTGGCAGCGCGGTGACGCCCGGCCTGGCCGATGCGATTGCCCAGCGGATTCAGGTGCCTGCCGAGGTGATGAGTCCGTTTCGCGGCATGGAGATCGGCAAGGGCATCCGCGAGCGTCAGCTGCAGAACGATGCGCCGGCACTCATGGTGAGCTGCGGTCTGGCGATGAGAAGGTTCGACGAATGAGCACACGAGAAACCTCTGGCGCCCATGCCGGCGCGCAGCGCGCACCGCGTGCGACGCCGATCCGGATCAACCTGCTGCCGCACCGTCGCGTGGCACGCGAGCGTCGCAAGCGCGAGTTCTCGACCCTGGTCGGGCTCGTCGGGCTGGCGGGAGCGGCAGCGGTCTTTGCGGGAGGCATGGAGATCAGTCGCCAGATCGATGCCCAGCAGGATCGCAATCGCTTCGTGCAGACGGAAACCGAACGGCTGGATCGGCAGATCGCCGAGATCCGCACCTTGCGCGACGACATCGTGGCGCTGCGCGCGAGACAGGAAGCGGTGGAGGGCTTGCAGCGCGAGCGGACCTTGCCGGTGCGCCTGTTCGACGAGCTGATCCGGATGGTGCCTGAAGGCCTCTATCTGCGTTCGCTCAAGCAGGACGAACAGCGCGTCGTGCTGGTCGGGCATGCGCATTCGAACGAGCGGGTGGCCGAGCTGCTGCGCAACCTGTCCGATCGCAGCCCGTGGCTGGAGCGTCCCGAGCTCAGTGAAATCAAGGAAGTCGAGATGAAGGCCGGACCCGGGCAGAAGGAGGCCCGCAGGGTGTACGAGTTCACGTTGAATGCACTGATCAAGCGACCCGGTCAGCCGGGCGATGCGCCGCGCAAGGGCGTGTCACCGACCACAGCGACCGAGCCGCTCAAGCTTGGCGCAGCCGGCCAGTGAGGGAGGACCTGTGATCGCTCAACGCAAATGGGTCTCTGTCGGTTCGAACCTGTCCGACCTGACCGGGCAATTCCAGGGACTGCGGGGCCGACATCCCGGCCTGTGGCCAACCTTGCCCAAGGCGATGCTGTTTGCATCGGTGTTCGCCCTGGTGCTTGCAGTGGGCTGGGCGCACTACTGGCGCGGACTGTTCGATGAACTGGAGATCGGCCGCGTCGAGGAAGACCGGCTGAAGGCGCAGTACACCGACAAGATTCGCCAGGCGGTCAATCTGCCCGTGCTTCGCAAGCAGAAGGAGCAGGTGGGCCAGTACGTGAGCCAGCTCGAGAAGCAGCTGCCCAGCAAGGCCGAGATGGATGCGCTGCTATCCGACATCAATCAGGCGGGCGTGGGGCGTGGTGCGCAGCTGCAACTCTTCAAACCCGGGCAGGTGGTGATCAAGGATTACTACGCGGAGCTGCCGATTTCGGTGCGCGTGGTCGGCAACTATCAC
>JBILSK010000281.1:0-3973 GCA_044372165.1 Burkholderiaceae bacterium
CGGCGTCGCCCGGTGCAGACCAGATCAAACCGCGCGTCCCGGCAGCTGCGAAGAGCAGGTCGGCCCAGTCGGGGCTGGACGGACCGACCAGCAGTCCGCTGGTGTGAAACAGCAGCACGCGGTCTGCAAAGGAGAGGTGTTCGAGCGCAACGATGTCCAGGCCCTCATCGCGCGCGATGGTGATCAGCTCTGACTGATCCCGGCCGGCGGTGGACTCGCCTGTGACCAGATAGACACGCCTTTGGTCGCGCGTACTGGGGTCGACGATCGCATCAAGGATGGCCTGTCTGAATTGCAGCAGCGCTTCCGGGTGCAACAGGTGATCGCTTGCCTGCGGCCGCAGGCCTGTCTTCAGGCGCACCGGACTGTGGGCCAGCGGATCGATCAACAGCAGATTGACGATGCTGTACGGGCGGTCCGGATGGAGCGTGAGCACGGGACGTCGATCGAGAAAGAGGGCCAGCGAATCGCGATATCGGCCAGACTGCGCGCATTCCGGGGGCACCAGCAAAGGCAGTGCCGCCGTGCCGCGGCCGAGCTGGCGGGCAAGATAGGCGGTGGGCAGGATCTCGATGAGCCATCGATACCAGTCGATGCTTCGCGCACCGAAGAGGGCGATGCCCTGGTCGATGGCCACTGTGGTGCGCAGATCGACCACCCCCAGGTGCTGGTTGGCCTGCCTGAGGTGCCCGCCTCTCAAGTCATTGCGAGCACGCGCGGCGAACAAGTGGTCCGGAATCAGGATGCGATCGGCGAGGGACAGCGCGCAGGCCTGTGCATGAACCACCACCTGATGCGCCAGGCGGGCACGAACCAGCGGAAAGATGGCCTGCTCGGGGTGTGCAGAACCCGGGTCGGACTCGGTGGCACTGGTCATCGCCCGAATCGCGCGGGCAAGCGGTGCGCCGACCGCTCGGGTGCCCTGGCTGATGGCGCTCAGCGGCTGGGCCCGATGTCCGATCCAGGCCAGGGCGGGATCGAGGATGCGGCGCGGCAGCGCCAGCATCGGACCCGGATGCCACAGGGCATCGACAAGACGATGAGAGAGGTGACGGCGGCTCACGAACGGGATCGGGGAGGGAAGACTGGCGTGACGGGCAGCATCAAATGGTCCGGTGCCGGGATGCTTCGGACCGAATCGAGTGTAGGGAGCATTCGGTGCAGGGGCCGGACCGCCTGGCGGGCTCGCCTCGACCGTCCGACACGCGCTGCCCGATGTCCTGGCGGACGACGGCCGGGCAAGCGGTCGCGGGCGCGTTCATTCCCATCTGCGCAGGTTTCGGGGCAAGATCGAGGCTTCCTTCCAGACGACAGCCCCCCGCCATGCATCAGGACATTCTTGCCGCTGCCCGTACCCTGCAACCCGTGGTACGCGAGCGAGCGGCGGACATCGAGGCCGCGCGCCGACTGCCCGCCGACCTGGCCCGCGACTTTGCGCACGCCGGGCTCTTCAGGCTGGTGGTGCCGGCATCGATCGGCGGCCTGGAGGCGGAGCCTGCCGTGCTCATGCAAGCCATCGAGACGATCGCGCAGGCCGATGCCTCGGCGGGCTGGTGCGTGATGATCGGTGCGACCTCTGGCTTGTCGGCGGCGTATCTGGAGCCCGCGGTGGCGCGCGAGCTCTACAGCGACCCGATGGTGATCAGCGGAGGCTCGAACACGCCGACCGGACGAGCCCGGATCGAGGGCGATGGGTATCGCTTGAGCGGACGCTGGCCCTGGGTGAGCGGATCGGCGAACTGTCGCTGGCTCAAGGGCATCTCGGTAGTCATGGAGGGGGACGCGCCCCGCCTGCTGGACAACGGCATGCCCGATGCCCGCATGATGATCTTTCCGGCTGACTCGGCGCGGCTCATCGATACCTGGCAGGTGGCCGGCCTGTGCGGCACCGGCAGCGGCGACATGGAAGTCAGCGACATCCTGGTGCCGCGTGAGCGGACCTATTCGCTGGTGAACGACGCGCCGCGCGAGCCCGGCGCGCTGTATCGATTTCCGGCCTTCGGCTTGCTGGCGATGGGCATTGCCGCGGTGGCACTGGGCAATGCGCGTGCTGCGATCGACGATTTCGTGACCCTGGCCGGTGGCAAGAAACCACAGGGATCGAAGCGCACGCTGGCCGAGCGCGGGGCTGCCCAGGCCGAGCTCGCGAAAGTCGAGGCTGTCGTGCGTTCGGCACGTGCCTTCTACTACGAGGCCATCGGCGAGGCCTGGCGCAAGGCCTCGCAGGGCGAGCCGATCGGCATCGACGAGCGGGCCGGACTGCGACTGGCGGCCACTCATGCGACGCGCAGTTGTGCCGACGCGGTGCGTGCGCTCTACGAGCAGGGCGGCGGCAGTGTGCTCTATTCATCGCACCCGCTGCAGCGACGTTTCCGGGACGCCTACGCCGCCACGCAGCATCTGATGATCGCCCCGCCCAGCTGGGAGCTGGCGGGACGCGTGCTCATGGGCCTGCCGACCGATGCCAGCATGCTCTGAGCAAGCGGGCGCACCGGACCTGAGGGCCGTTGCGCCCGGCTTCAGCCGGCGTAGCTGAAGAAGCCTCGACCGCTCTTGCGACCCAGCATCCCGGCGTCGACCATTTCCTGCAGCAGGGGTGCAGGCCGGTACTTGGGATCGTTGAAGGTGGTGTAGAGCACCTGCATCACGGCCAACAGCACGTCCAGGCCGACCAGGTCGCACAGCGCGAGCGGACCGATCGGGTGGTTGCAGCCCAGCTTCATGCCGGCATCGATTTCCTCGGCGGTGGCCAGACCTTCCTGCAACGCGAAGATCGCCTCGTTCATCATCGGGCACAGGATCCGGTTGACCACGAAGCCGGCGCTGTTCTTCACGCCGATGGCGGTCTTGCCCAGCCGCTTGGCCAGGTCGGCCACGCGTGCCACCGTGTCTTCCGAGGTGCGCAGTCCGCTGATCACTTCGACCAGCGCCATCACCGGCACCGGGTTGAAGAAGTGCATGCCGACGAAGTTCTCGGGGCGCTGCATGGCGGCCGCGAGCTTGGTGATCGAGATCGACGAGGTGTTGGTGGCGATGATGGTGCCGGGACGAGCGATGGCATCGACCGCCTTCAGGATCTTGATCTTGATCGCTTCGTTTTCGGTGGCCGCCTCGATGATCAGGTCGGCGTCGACCAGGTCTTCTGCTTTCGTGGTCGAGCGGATGCGCGCGACCACGGTCGCCTGCTCAGCCTCGCTCAGCGTGCCCTTGCGGACCTGGCGCTCCAGCGAGCTGTTGATGGTCTTCAGGGCCTTTTGCAGCGCGGGCTCGGCCACGTCTTGCAGGATGACCTGGATGCCAGCTGCTGCGCAGGCCTGGGCGATGCCGTTGCCCATGGTGCCTGCACCGATCACGCCTACTGTCTGGATGTTCATGTGGAGTTCTCCCGTTCGAGGCCGGAAGGATACGACAGGTCGAGACGCTCTCAGCGGGCCTGCAGGATCTCGAAACTGTCGCTGGCCCAGGTGACTCGATAGCCATGGCGGGCCTCGAAGGCAGCGAAGTGCGCGCGGTTCTCGCCCTGTCGCCACCAGTCGGCAGGGGGTTTGGGCGGGGTCGGCCAGTCACGGTCGTAGGTGCTGACCCGTGCCCTGACGATGCAGGGTAGCCGCCCGTCGTGCCGCGCGCGGGCGTCGAGGCGCTGCGCCAGCGTGTCGGGCGAAATCATGAGATCCGGCCAGGAGTCGTCCAGCCAGGGGCGAGTGTCGGTGAGGACATGCAGCAAGGGGATGGCGTTGTAGGCGAGCAGCGCCTCACCGGGCCGTGCGCAGCCCGGCATGGCTGCCAGCAGCTCGGACAGCGCCTGCGCGCGGGCGGCGGTGGTCAA
Source organism: Burkholderiaceae bacterium (assembly GCA_044372165.1). Taxonomy (GTDB): domain Bacteria; phylum Pseudomonadota; class Gammaproteobacteria; order Burkholderiales; family Burkholderiaceae_E; genus UBA4615. The sequence continues at coordinate 3,827 of JBILSK010000281.1, forward strand.
GGTGCCGATCAGCTTGGGATGCGCGATCGAATGGGTCATGCTGCGCCGATCGGTGCTGTCCAGATAGGTGTGACGGACCGCTCGCTCGGCGGCATGAAGGCCGATGCCCAACACGCCAGCAGCGGCCATCATGCGAAACAGGCGCGC
>JBILSK010000282.1:0-3969 GCA_044372165.1 Burkholderiaceae bacterium
GCAAACCGGTCTCGGCCGGGCAGGGGCGGGCGAACCCGAGTTCAGCTGCCATCCGCTCGGACCACATCTCGCCGCCCGCAAGGCTGTTGACCGTCCAGCGACCGCCGCCGGCCGCAGCGCTCAATTGCGCGATGCTGCCTACCTTGTAGGTGCCCACGTCGCTCAGGCTGTCTCCAAACACCACCAATCCGTTCGGGGTGCTCTGGTCTGTTCCGCCGCATGCAGCGAGGGCGGCGACGAGGGCGGTCAGTGCAATGCGTCTGAGGGCAACTTTCATCTTGGCAGCGTCCTGTGTCTCTGTGGTTATGGGTGAGCCTGTACGGCCCAGTGATGCTAATCCGCTCGAGGACCGTCGGCCAGTCCTGCCCACATTGACCACATAGGCATGATCGCCCGCACCGCTGCCGGCCCCGGGCAGCGTCGCCGCCACGCTAAGCCCTGACCGGCACCTCGGCGAACAGAACCGTCTCTTCCGAGTGGATCGTGAAGTGTCGCAGGTGAAAGCGATAGCCCAGACCCAGGGAATCGATCCACTGCGCGATCTGCCAGTAGTCCGCGAAGCGGTGATAGACGGAGATCGCCAGACGGGGGCGCGAGGCCCTGATGGTGCGCTCTGCACCCTTCAAAGCCTCAAGTTCGGCACCCTCGATGTCCATCTTGATGAAATCGACCTTCGCCAGGCCCTTGTCGAAAGCCAGATCGTCAATCGTTCGGGTGCGAACTTCCAGTGCGGCGTCGCTGGCGCGCTGCGGCGTCACGCGCGTGCCGGGCCCGGTGCCCTCGACGTACAGCGTGTCGCCTGAGCTCGACCAGACGGGATTCGGCACGATCTCGACACGCGGCGCGAGCATGGGGTTGAGTGCGAGATTGCGATTGAAAACATCGATGTTGACCGGCATGAATTCGAAGGACAGAACACGTCCCTGTTCGCCGGCCTTGTGAGCGAAGTACAACGCGGTGTCGCCATAGCAGCCGCCGCAATCGATCACCACGTCGCCCGGCTTCACCTCGATGCTCCGATCGGGCGTGACGCACCGATACTGCTCCAGCAGCAACTGGGCATGCAGGCCTGGCGCGTTGCCATAGAGACGGATCGGGTAGCCCTCGTCGGTCAGATCATGCAGGTTCAGCTTCCAGCCGAGGAACTCCACCTTGATTTCGTCATCCGCCCGGGCCTTGCGTTCGAGCTCCTCGATCTTGGCCCAGTAGGCAGCGGTGTTCAGCGGCAGCTTGATCTTGCGGTCGCCCAGCGCCCGGTAGGCCAACACATCGAGCAGCGTCTTCTTCGACGCCTGGTCGACCAGGCGCTCATAGAGCCACTGAAGCTCCTCTCGGTGCGAGGACACGCCTTCCAGCCCCTCCATCCTCTCGCAGCTCTCGAGCTCGCGCAGGCGCAGCCGAACCAGCAGATCCTTGATCGCGGTGCGGATCTGCGTGCGCATGCTCGGGGGCTGGCTGCGCCCGTAGCGACGCCAATCCCAGTTGTCTCGCCAGTTGTTGTTCCTGGACTGGTTCACCACATCCATGAAATCCGGCAAGAACGTGTTTTCCATGCTTCACCCTCGGCGCAGTTCATCGGCGAAACAAGGGTGTCCCGCCATCTGTGTCGAGTCTGCGGGGCGAGGCGCGAGACGCCTTCTGGCGGGCGGCTGAACGGTTTGAACCGGGCGATCGGCGTGCGTGGCGAGGGCACGCCGGCACACGGGGTGACCTCTCAACCGCGCGCCTTGCCCTCCACGATTCGTTCATCCGTCGCCCGAATCCTCAGCGCCTGACCCGTCACCTTCGCCGTCAGCAGGTGCTTCAATCGCTTCTTCGGCAAATCCGCAGGCAGCTCCACGATGCTGTAGATGTCGAACATCTGCAGCCGGCCCAACAGCCTGGCCTCGACCTGGCATTCGCGCGCCAGTGCGGCCAGCAGGTTGGCAGACTTGATGCCACTGGTGTGACCGACCTCGATGCGCCAGGTGATGAAGCCGGCCGGTTCCGGCCCCCTCGCTGGCGCCATGGCTGAACTCGATTCGACCATGGCGGGCTCTGGTGCCCCGCGGCCCACCTCGGGTGCTGACGAACGCACCACAGGCTCCTCATCCAGCACCTCCTCATCGTCCGCTTCGTTACCCTCATCCGGCACATCGTCAGCGTCCTGCAGCCGCGCCGCCCGCCTCTCTCGCGCCGACAGCTCCAGCATCAGCGGAATGCCCTCCTGCGCCATCGCGACCACCGCTGCGGCCACGTCCGACGCCGCCACCCCGTACTCGCGCACGAAGTCCTCGATGATCGCCGCATAAGGCGCATGGCCGTCTTCGGCCAGCACCTGCGCAATGCCCACCTTGAAGCGCGCGATGCGCGCGGTGTTCAGCGCCTCGGTCGAGGGCAACTTCATCGCCTCGATGGGATGTCCGCTCACGCGCTCGATCGAACGCAGCAGCTCGCGCTCATGCGCGGTGATGAAAGTGATCGCCTCGCCACTGCGCCCCGCGCGCCCGGTGCGGCCGATACGATGCGCATAGCTTTCCGCGCTGGCCGGCATGTCGAAGTTGACCACGTGGGTCACGCGGTCCACATCCAGTCCGCGCGCGGCCACATCGGTGGCCACCAGCACATACAGGCGCCCCCGCTTGAGATCGGACACCAGGCGCTCGCGCTGTCCCTGCGGCAGATCGCTGTTGATCGCCTCGGCCGCCACACCGCGGTCCTGCAGCGATTCGGCCAGGGCCTTGGTGCCCTCCTTGGTGCGCGTGAACACGATCATCGCGTCGACCGGCTCGGCCTCGATGATGCGCACCAGAGCATCGAGCTTGTTCATGCCGCTGACCTGCCAGTAGCGCTGGCGCACGGTGTCTGCGGTCGGCGCGCTCGATTCCACGGTCACTTCGGCCGGATCGCGCAGATGGGCGCCTGCGATCGCCCGCACCGACTCGGGCAGGGTCGCCGAGAACAGCGCGGTCTGGCGTGCCGTGGGCACATCGCGCAGGATGCGCGCAAGGTCCTCGGCAAAGCCCATGCGCAGCATCTCGTCGGCCTCATCGAGCACCAGGGTCTTGATGGAGCGCAGCACCAGCGTGCCGCGCTCCAGGTGATCGATCACCCGGCCCGGCGTGCCCACCACCACCTGCACGCCCTGCTCGAGTGCGGCAAATTGCGGGGCATAGTTCTGGCCGCCGTAGATGGCCAGCACCTCCACGCCCGGCAGGTGGCTGGCATAGCTGCGAAAGGCCTCAGCCACCTGCAGCGCGAGCTCGCGCGTGGGCACCAGCACCAGGGCCTGCGGCCGCTTGGCCGACACCTCGAGCCGTGCCAGCACCGGCAGCGCAAAGGCCGCGGTCTTGCCGGTGCCGGTGCGTGCCTGGCCCAGCACATCGCGCCCGGCCAGCAACACGGGAATGGTGCTGGCCTGGATCGGCGAGGGTGCGGCGTACCCGGCTTCGCGCAGGGCCTGCAGCAGTGCCTGGGGCAGGCCGAGTTCATCGAAGGTCGCAACAGAAGCGGCAGTCATGGCGTTCACGATTCAAAGGACCGCCCCGCAACAGTCGCCGGCGGGGCTGGGGCCCGAACCCTAGCAGGTCCACCGCGTGAGCAGCAATGCGCAGGCCATCCTGAATCGGCAACAGGCTCGCGCGTGTCGGCAGGGATACCATTCAAGGTTCATTCAAACCCTGTTCTCGCATGACAGCCTCTGCCCACCCCCTGGACCTCACCACCCACCTCCAGCTTGCCGATGACGGCAGCATGCTGGGGCACACCCACCCGGCCTACGCCAACATGGTCGGGCCGTTCGGCGGTGCGATCGCGGCCACCGTTCTCAATGCGCCGCTCACTCACGCTGCGCGCCTGGGCGATCCGATCGCGCTCACCGTGAACTACGCCGGGCCGATCGCAGACGGCGCCTTTCGCATCGATGTCACGCCGGTGCGCACCAACCGCTCGACCCAGCACTGGACGATGTCGCTCACTCAGGGCGATCAG
>JBILSK010000283.1:0-3968 GCA_044372165.1 Burkholderiaceae bacterium
GCACCTGGATCGATGAGGTGCATCAGCAGGCGCGCAGTCGTGCTCTTGCCGCAGCCGGATTCACCCACGACACCCAGCGTCTCGCCCTTGAATACATCGAAGTCGATGCCATCGACAGCCCGAACCACAGCAGGCTTGCCATCGACCCGCTTGCCTTTCAGCGCGAAATGCCTGACCAGCCCGCGCACCGTCATCAAGGGCTGGGCCGGACCGCCGACATCGGATTCGATCGGGGCCATGCTGGTCGATGCAGTCATTGCTTGACCTCCATTGCCGAGCGCAGCCCGTCGGACAGCATGTTGAAGGAAATGGATGTGAGGAAAATCATGCAGCCCGGGAGCGCGGCAATCCAGGGCTGGGTGTAGATGGCCGTGCGCAACGTATTGAGCATCAGGCCCCATTCAGGCTCGGGTGGCTTGACTCCCAGGCCGAGGAAGGAAAGACCCGAAGCGAGAATCATGGACACTGCGATCAGGCTCGTCGAATAGACGAAAATCGGGCCAAGCACGTTGCCCAGCACATGGACACGGACAATGGTGAAGGCGCTGGCCCCCGATGCTCGTGCCGCCTCGACGAAGTCGCGCCCGCGAACCTGGGTGGTGACGGCCTCAGCAACCCGGGCAATCTGGGGGATGAAGACGATCGTGAGCGACAAAAGCGCATTGAAAATTCCAGCGCCTAATGCACCCGACAACGCAATCGCCAGCAGCACCGAGGGAAACGCGTAGAACACATCGATGGTGCGCATGATCACGGTGTTGATCGGTCCGCCTGCATAACCCGCGATCACCCCGAGCCCCGCCCCGATCACGAACGCGCAGAGCACCGGCGTGATGCCCATGAACAGCGAGAGTCGGGCTCCCACCATCAACCGGGACAGCATGTCGCGCCCCAGCTCATCGCTACCCAGGAGGTAGCCGGGCGAGCCAATCGGCTTGAGTCGGTTGAGCATTGACGCACCGTAGGGGTCGGCGGGCACGATCCAGGGAGACAGCGCCGCGACGAGGATCAATGCCGCCACGACCAGGGCGGCAGTCATGGCGACCTTGTCACGCCGGAAGCGCCGCCAGACGCTTTGCCAGTAACCGGGCCCGCGAGGCGCGTGGTCGACCTGGGGCAATTCGAACGAGCGTGCAATATCCATGGCTTCAGGCACGCGAGATGCGCGGGTCGAGTGTGCTTTGCACGATGTCGACCAGCAGGTTGAGCACGACGAAGAACATGGCCAGGACCAGAATGGAGCCCTGCAGCAAGGGCAGATCGCGCTGAAAGATCGCGCTGTTCAGCAGAAACCCGGTTCCGGGCCAGGAAAAGACCGTCTCGATGAGAATCGATCCGCCCAGCAGGTAGCCCAGTTGCAGCCCCATGACAGCCAGGGCCGTCGGAGCAACGTTCTTGACCACATGGCGAAACACCCCGCTGTCGGTCATGCCCTTGGCCCGCAGACCGACCACGAACTCCTGATCGAGGGTCTCGGCAACCAATGCCCTGACCGTGCGGGAAATCACGCCCATGGGAATCACGCTCATGGTGACGGCGGGCAGGATCAGGTACTGGAAGTGCTGCCAGTCCCAGCTCCAGTCAGTCGATCCACTCGGGCCTGCACCGGTCGCAGGCAGCCAGTTGAGCTGCACGGCGAAGATGATCACCAGCACCATGCCCAGCCAGTAATGGGGCACGCTGACGCCCAGTACCGACAGGAAGGACGCCATCTTGTCGGCCCAGGAGTTGCGGAAGTAGCCCGCCAGAAATCCGAACAGACTGCCGAAGAAGAACCCGATCAGGGTGGCAATGCTGGCCAGCAGCAAGGTATTGCCCACTGCCTTGAAGACCTCGCCGCTCACTGCTCGGCCGGTGGCGATGGAGGTCCCCAGGTCTCCCTGAACGGCTCGCCCTATCCAGCTTGCGAACTGCTCCGGGTAGGAACGGTCGAATCCGTAGAGAGTCCGGATCTGCTGCTGCAACTCCGCGGAGGCATCAGGCGGCAAGATCGAAACCAGCGGATCTCCGGGTGCCAGGTGCACCAGCGCAAAGCACACCACCGCAACCCCGAGCATGATCGGCAGCGTGTAGAGGATGCGACGCAGAATGTAGGTCAGCACGATTTCACCGTCAGATCAACGCGGTGGAGGCCGGGTCCGGCGCATTGGCGACGGACCCGGCAAACTCAGTCGATCGACATCGTGGCGATGTCGATGAACCAGCTCTTGGGCTGGACCACGCCCTTGACCTTGGCACTCATGGCACGCGGCCCCACGTCATGAGCGATCCAGACGAAGGGGGCGTCCTCGACGATCCGCGCATGCAGCTTCGCCAGGGCCGCATCGCGAGCCTTGTCCTCGAAGCTGGTTCTGGCAGCGGCGATCAGCTTGTCGACCTCGGCATTGCCGTAGTAGCCCCAGTTGTTCGAGACCGGAGGGAAGGTCTTGGTACTCGAGAACCGGACCATGGCGAAAAACGGATCCATGGTCGCGAAGCTCACGTTGGTCGCGTTCGCGCCGTTGGCCGACGGATCCTTGGCCCCCTTGCGCCAGTTGGTGAACAGGGTGTTCCACTCGATCACGTCGAATTGCACGTCGAAGTGGCAAGCCTTGAGCGATTGCTGAACGAATTCGTTCATCGGCAGCGGCTGCATCTGACCGGACCCGGACGCAGAAATCTGCACCTTCACCTTCAGAGGCTTGGCGGCACTGTGTCCGGCGTCGCTCATCAGCTTGCGGGCGGCATCAGGGTCGTAGCGGATGTCAAAGGACGGATTGCCCCACCACGGGTGCCCGGGCGGCACCGTTCCCTTGGGCACGCCCATCATGCCACCCAGCAGCTTGAGCAGTCCGGTGCGATCGACGCACAGATTGGCTGCATGTCGGACCCGCTTGTCCAGCCAGGGAGATCCCTCTGCGAAGGACAACTGCCAGGGCCAGACGTGCGGCTGCGGATTGAAGTACATCTTGTAGCCGCGCTGATTGATGGTCGCCATCGCATCGGGTGACGGTGCCTCGATCCAGTCGACCTGATTCGACAGCAGCGCCGCCGTACGAGCATTGGCCTCGGGCATGGGCACCAGAACAACCTTGTCGATTCGGGGCGTGCGCTTCGGATCCCAATAGGCCTTGTTTGCAGCCATTTCGAGTCGCTCCCGCGGCACGAAACGGGACATCCTGAAGGGGCCGCTGCCCGACGCATCGGCCGCGAACGCCGTCCAGGCCTGCTTTGCGCGTTCGACCTGATCGGTCACGCCCGCAGGCACCGCCTTGAGCTTGGCCTCCCAGTGGGCGGGAGACGCCATGAACAGATTGGTGAGATTGATCGGCAGGAAAGAATCGGGTTCGCTGGTGGTGAGCTCGACGGTCAAATCGTCGATCTTGCGCGCCGAGCGCAGGGTCGGCATGCGCGAGGCCGTCACACCGACCTGACTGGCATCGAACTGGGGTGCGGACTTGTCGAGCACCTTGCGAACATTCCAGACCACCGCATCTGCATTGAACGGGGATCCGTCATGAAACTTCACCCCGGGGCGCAGCTTGAACACCCACCGGGTCTTGTCCTTTGCATCAACCGTCCATGAAGTGGCCAGGCCGGGAATCAGCACGCTGGGCTGATCGGATTTCGACAGATCCCAATGTGTGAGTGCGTCATAGAGCGGGATACCGGTGAATCGATTGCCCTCGAAGCCTTGATCCGGCTGCCCCAGCGTGCGCGGAATGTCCGCGGCGGTCATCGCGATTCGCAAGGTCTTTTCCTGCGCAGCGACGGGGCTGGCCAGCAGGGATACACCCAGCAAGGCAGCCGACAACAATGAAAGACTTGAACCCTCCGTACGGGAAATGAAGCGGATCACAGGTCGACTCCTTGCTGATGGGATAGGGGTGCGCACACACATGGCGCGACAGATACTCAGCAAGGAGCGTGCCAACATCCTGGAGTCCCGCAGAGCCCCAAATTGCACCAATTTGGGGCTCTGCTCGACT
>JBILSK010000284.1:0-3965 GCA_044372165.1 Burkholderiaceae bacterium
TAGGAGCGGTTGTAGCGCGTGATCACGTAGAAGTTCTGCGCCCCGAGCACATACTGCGTGGGCGCATCGCCCATTGGCAGATCGATCAGCGCCAGCGCCTCGCCCTCGGGCAGAGGCTGCGGGCTTGCCACGCCGTATCCGGCCAGCTCTTTCGGGCTCAGGCGGGGCGGAATGCCGATATCGACCGCGGGTTTTGCACGGGCCTCGTCGCCAAGCACTGCACCGAAGTGAGTCGGTTGCCCCGTCTTCCAGCCATGGTTGGCCAGAAAGCGGGCGACGCTGCCGACCGCATCCGTCGGGCTCCCACGCAGATCGATGCGCCCGTCACCGTCGAAATCCACGGCATGGCGTCGGATGCTTCCGGGCATGAACTGAGGCAGTCCGACTGCGCCGGCATACGAGCCGCGCCAGTCCAGGGGGTCGAAGCGGTTCTCGCGCGACAGCAGCAGGTAGTGCTCAAGCTCTTCGCGGAAATACTCGGCACGCCGGGGGGCTGCGAAGGCCAGGGTGGTCAGGGCGTCCATCACCCGAAAGTCGCCCAGATGGCGACCATAAATGGTCTCGATGCCAATGATGGAGACGATGATGTCTTCCGGTACACCGTACTCGTTGGAGGCGCGTCGCACGGCTTCGGCGTTGTCGCGCCAGAAGCGCACGCCTTCGCGGGTGCGCACCGGGTCGATGAAGCGCGACCGATAGGTGGCCCACGATTTCTTGAATCCGCTTGGCGCTGGTGCGATGAGTTTGAGCACCGACTCGGACAGGCGGGTCCTGGACAGGAGCGTCCACAAGCCAGCTTCATCGAAGTCGTGTCGCTCGACCATGGTGCGCACGAATTCCCGAACCTCGCTGCGTGCCGCCCAGTCGGTTTCAGTGAGCCCGGCGGACGGCCGCGAGGCGGTCGGCTTGGCGGTCCGTGTGCTGCGCTCCTGAGCCTGCGGCGAGGTGCCAAGCAGCGCACTCAGGGCCAGCGCGACCACGCTGGCCGCGAGGAAAGGCGTCATGCGGGCCCGAGCCGCGAGTGACCGGACCGTGCGCAGTGAAAAAGCTGTCATTCGAGAGGAGGGCCGGATCAGGAGGGTTTGAAGTCCCGGACCATGCGCTGGAAATGCCGAATGTGCTCGGGGGTCGACGAGACCGGATCGTAGCGCAAGCGGTTGTAGGTCGCGACGATTTCACGCGCCCGCCCGACATCGATCGGCTCGAGCAGGCGATCGATGCGGCGCAGATAGCGGGTGGCTGTTTCGTCACGCTGGCGCGGCGAGCCGAGCGCGGCGATCCGCTCGCAGAAGATGTCATAGGCTCGCTCGACCGGATCGCGCTGGGTCCGCGGTCGCACGGCGTGCAGGGCCATGGCTGCGACCAGCAGTCCCAGCACCCCGGCCAGGGCACCGAGCAACTCACCGGCGCTGGCGCGGCGCAGCCCCAGGCGGGACAGCAAGGCCTGCTGACGTCCTCGATCGTAGTTGAGCACCCATTGATTCCAGGTGTTGGCCAGCGAATCGAACGAGAAGCGCCATTGGCGCAGTACCGCGAGATCGATGAGCGAGCTCAGCATCGACCCGTGCTCGGCGCCCAGGGCGTTCACGGCCGAGGCGCCGTGGCGGATGCGGTCGGGCGCCACGGCGGCGGTCGGATCGACTCTCACCCAGCCCTGGCCGGCCAGCCACACCTCGGCCCAGGCGTGCGCATCGGACTGGCGCACGATCCAGTAGCCCCCGTTGGGATTGGCCTCGCCGCCCTGGTAGCCGGTGACGACCCGGGCGGGGATGTCCAGGGCGCGCATCAGGACGACGAAAGCGCTGGCGAAGTGCTCGCAAAAGCCGGCACGTGTCTCGAACAGGAAGCGGTCGACCGAGTCGTTGGCGAGCAGCGGTGGCGTCAGCGTGTAGTCGAATCCGGCGTCGCGGAACATGGCCAGGGCACGCCGCACCAGCACGCGGTCGTCCTGCTCCTCGGCTCGCCAGCGCGCTGCCATGGCCAGGGTTCGCCGGTGATGGCTGGGCGGCAGTTGCAGCCAGTTCTGCAGTGACAAGCGGGTCTCGTTCAGTCCGATGCGCGCATCCAGTCTCGAGCTGAGATCGACGCGGATCCGTTCATGCAGCGGGTCGGCTGCGGCCGCATCGAACTGCGGCCCCACAGCGGCGAGCACGCCGGGGGCCCGCGGCACCTCGACCGGAATGTCGAGGGCAAACAGCCAGCGTTGGCCGTGAGGTTCCAGGGTCAGGCGATAGCGGACCGGCTGCCCATCGGGCGGCAGCTCGGCCTCAGGCCGCGGCGGTGTCGACACCTCGTGCTGTACCGGGCTCCAGGTGCGTCCGTCATGGTGGCCCAGGGTCGGGCCGCGCCAGTAGAGCGTGGCCGAAGCGGGGGTGTCGCCCTCGAACTGGACCCGGAAGGCAACCTCCTGATTGCGGGCGAGATCGGACACCTGGCCTGGCGTCATGGTGTCGGACAGCCCGGTGCGCCCGGCCTGGGAATCCTCGGGCGTGCCCCACAGCGGCCCGCTGGCGCGGGGAAACAGCACGAACAGCACGGCGGCCACTGGCACGGCCTGCAGCATCAGGGTTGCGGACAGCGTGAGGCGATGGCGCAGGGTCGGCTCATGGACGCCGAACTGAAGGGTGATCATGGTCGAGACCAGCGCGAAGATCGCGACCAGCGTGGTGCCTGCGCTCCAGGGCGTCTGCGAGTGGAAGAAGGCCGTGAGCAGCAGGAAGAAGCAGAGAAAGATCACCACGAAGAGATCGCGACGCACGCGCATCTCCATGAGCTTCAATCCCAGGAACAGCACCAGCAGGGCTTCGCCGGCCTGCCGACCGAACAGCGTGCCGTGCTCGGCCAGCACGCCGGCGGTGCACACCGCTGCGATGCCCAGGCGGACCGCACCAGAGGGCAAGGGATGACCGGTCACGATCAGCACCCCGCGCCAGACAAACAACACGCAAAAGACCGTCGTGCACCACCCTGGAAGGTGAGCGAAGCTTGGCACCACGGTCAGCGCGATCGCCGCCATCAGGAACAGGGTGTCGCGTCGATCGCGTTCCCACTGTCCCCCCAGCGTGCCGCCCAGCACGCGCAGCGATGGAATGAGTCGAGGTGCCTTCATCGCTTGGTCGGCGATCACACTGGCGCAAGGGCCAGCGCACGCAGGCAGTGCGCCCGGTGCGCCGGACCCTGGTCGGGATCGATCTGCTCCGAGGGCAGCCGCAAGCCGTACCGCATGCCCGACTGTTCTGCCTCCAGGACCCAGCGGGTCAAGCGGCTGATGCGGGACTCGGTATCCATCCCCACGGGCAGCTCGGACCAATCCAGCCAGGCCAGCCCGCCGGCGCCGCCTTCGAACTCCAGCACCAGGGGCGCATCGCCGCCCGTTCGGGCCATGGCCTTCCAGGCGAGGCGACGCGGTGAATCCCCCGCCCGCCATGGGCGAATCGAGGCGAAGTCATCTTCGCCGCGCGCGCCGCTCAGGGATTCATTGCCAGCGAGACCGGATCGAGGCAGAGGCTGCCCGGGCGGCTCGGGCCAGGGCAGGACCAGCACGCGAGCCTGTGGATGCCACCAGGCCCAGGCTCGCCACAGACCCAGAGGCCAGCGGGATTGCAATTGCAATTGCGGCAGGGTCAGCCAGCCTCGCCGTGTGGTCGGCAAGGCCACATTGACCAGATGCTCGGAATTGGGCGTGACGTCTATCGACACCGGTTGGGCATTGCCGGGCACTACCAGTTCGAGCGCGAAGCGTTCCAGCGCCGACGCATTGCGCACCATCAGGCCGACCTCGGCGAATTCGCCGGCATGCACCGGCTCGGCCCGGCCGGGGCGCAGCGTCAATCCGACGAGATTGCGCCAGGTATGGAACAGCGACACGATGCCCAGCCCGACCAGCAGGAAGCACAGCGCATAGCCCAGGGCCAGCCGATAGTTCATCGCGGCCAGCAGCATCACTGCGGTCACGCCGGCAAAGA
>JBILSK010000285.1:0-3960 GCA_044372165.1 Burkholderiaceae bacterium
GCCGTCGGCACATCGTGGAATTCAAGTCGTCGGTTGCCCAGCCATGTATGGAGCCTGGCGTTTCGATCGCTGCGGTTGCACTTGCCAACGGACTGAATGCCAACATGTTGCGCAAGTGGGTCATCGAGACCGAGCGGGCCAGTGGTGCCAACGCCCGAGCGCCGGCGGGTTTCCTGTCGGTTGCGATGACCCGTGAGCCCGTTGCGGTTGAGATTCGCATCGAGCCGCAGCGCGGCGCCACGGCGGTCAAGGTGGCGTGGCCCACGAGTGCGGCTGCCGAATGCACTGCTTGGCTGCGCGAGTTGCTCAAGTGATCCGCCTCGATGCGGTGTGGATGGCGGTCGAACCGCTGGACATGCGAGCCGGCACGGACACGGCGCTTGCCCGAGTCATCAAGGTGTTCGTTGAGGCGCGCGCGCATCATGCGTCGCGACTGGGCAGCGATAGCTCGGGTAGCCCGCGGCGCGCACAGACCGTGACACTGGGCCATCATCATCGTCTCTCGCGACAACTCGAAGCTGCGCGCCCGAGCCGCGGCGACTGGCGCCGCGCTCACTGCGATCGAACCACGCCCCCTCGACGCGCGGTGACCGGATTCGTTTCACGCGTGCGCAGCAGCGTCACCAGGGTCACGAGCGCGGCGACCATGATCCACGCGGCGGGCGCAGCGGCGAATCCCGTCCGCTCGACCAGCAGCGAAGCCACGAGCGGCGACACGCCGCCGAGCAGGCCATAGCAGAGGTTGTAGCCGAGCGCGACCGTGGTGCAGCGCACGGACGGCGGCGAGAGCTCCACCAGCAACGCCGGCAGCGCACCGTAGTACAGGCCCAGCAGCAGAGCGAAAACGATCTGCCCGGCTGCGAAGTGGGGATGTCCGTACCAGACCATCGCGCCTCGCATCGCCCAGAACAGCGGCAACGCCAGCACAAGTGCAGCGGCGCACGCGAAGATCATGACCGGCTTGCGACCCAGCCGGTCGCTCAGATGCCCTGCGACGATCAGCCCCAGCATGCTGACAGCCATGCTGAGCGTGTTGATCGCCAGCGCGCGCGACGGCGAGAGTCCGACATAGGTCTGTGACCAGCTCACCAGATAGACGAGGATGATGAAGAACGATCCGGCGTGGAAGAACGTCACGCCGACGAGGTTGAGCACGGTGCGCCGATGCAGCCGGAGCGTCTCCACGATGGGAGCTACCTCCCGTGGCTGCGGGGTTTCGTGCTCTACCACGTGGCGGCGCAGCAGGTAGCCCGCAACGCCCACCAGCAGACCGGCCAGGAACGGGATGCGCCAACCCCATTCGGCCAGCGCCTCGGGCGACATCGCCGACGACAGCGCTGCGCCGACGCCGGAACCAAGCAGCGTGCCGAGCGTCGCGCCGGCGCCCGCCAGCCCCCCCATCAGGCCGCGGCGGCCGGCGGGGGCCTGCTCGATCATGAAGACCATCGAGCTGGCGTATTCGCCACCGACCGACAGACCCTGCAGCATGCGCATCAGCGTGAGCAGCAGCGGCGCGGCCAGGCCCAATGTCTCGTAGCCCGGCAGGATGCCGATGACGAAGGTCGGTACCGCCATAGCTGCAATCGAGAAGGTCAGCGCCGCATTGCGACCGAGCTTGTCGCCGATATGGCCGACCACCACGCCGCCGATGGGCCGCATCAGGTAGCCGATCGCGAAGATGCCGAACGTCGAGATCATCTGCGCGATAGGCTCCTCCGTCGGGAAGAAGTGCCGGCCGATCTGCACCGCGAAATAGCCGTAGATCGCGAAGTCGTACCATTCCAGGACATTGCCGATCGTCCCCGCCAGGACGACCCTGCGATGTCTCGTCTGCTGGGACATGTCGAATCCTCACCTCTTCTAGCGATGGGTCGACTCTAGACGATGAGATCGGGGGAATTCTTGCGGTTTATTGCAGGCCCATCGCCCGAAGCCCTTTGGCCAGCGGCACGCGGAACTCTTACCCCAGCATCAGGAAGAAGACTCAACACGTGGCCAGGTTGAACATCAGCAGCGCTTGTTGTCATCCGACCCTGTGTCAATGATTCCAGGAAAAGGTGTGCGACTGCATGTAAGTCGGCGTCGTCTGCGAGTCGCAATATGCTCCGCAGTCGCGCTCGGCCTGGAAGCTAAACCTTGTGGTTGTCGACATCTTCAGGCGAAGCAATCGGCAGTACCCGACGGCTTGCGTCCGGCCTCGGACCTATCAAAGTTCAGGCGATCGAGGCCAGCCGATTCAGGACCGCGACTGGCGCGTCCTGGATCGTGCCGTGGGCGTTCGCCGGGGCGTCGCAGCCGACGCGGCATGAAATGTTTTGAAATGTTTCCGCGGATCGAACGACTAAGCTGGAAAAAAGGCGAACGCACCCGCAGGAGCCCTTCGCATGAGTGACCGCCTTCCCTTCCCATCCGGCTCCCTCGCGCCTCGGCGCCTTCTCGTCAGCGTCGCAGCCGTTTTTGCGTTGGTCGGTTGCGGCAGCTCCACACTGGTCGACCCCGCCCTGGAGCAGCTCTCCAGCCTGCTCGACCCCGTGTACCCTGCGCTGGAGCAGCTCTCCAGCGTGGCCCAGTGCGATCTGACGGCCACCGCAGGCACCTGCGTCTCTCGAGACGCCGGCCTGGGTGTGCTGAGGCGGTTCACCCGGGGACAGAGTCGCAACTACGTCGTGTCGGTCGAAGACACCTACTACGCCAACAGGATCTACACCTGCGACCCCGTTCAAGTCGGGTCCTGCAGTTATCTCGCCTACGTTGGCGCCAAGACCGGGATCAGCCAGCTCCTCGAGGCTGACGGAGTGCTCTACGTCGCGGTCCAGAACGGCCAGATCCTCAGATGCGACCCCACCGTCGTGGACAGCTGCGTGCAGATCTACCGCGACCCGAGTTCGACGGTGGTCGACTCCCTGAGCTACGGCAACGGCACGCTCTATGCGGGCATGGACGACGGGAGGATTCTGAGCTGCAGTCCGGCAACGGCGAATGCGTGCTCGTTGCTGAACCAGGGCGGCGGCAAGGTCCAGACCCTGCTGTTCGCGAACAACCGGCTCTATGCCGGACTGAACGACGACCAGGGCACCCTCTGGAGTTGTGACCCGGTCGCGACGAACAGCTGCTTCGACCTGAACAAGGCGGGCAAGAAGGCCCAGTACACGGCCATGGCGTTCATCGGGAACCGGATCTTCGCGGGAGTCAGCGGTTCGACCAACTATGGTCCCACGATCCTTTGGAACTGCGACCCAAATGTAGCGAACAGCTGTCTGGCCGTGTTCGACTCGTACCGGGACGTGCCCAGCGACACGGGCCAGTTTCAATCCGGACCGTACGGCATCCAGGCGTCGGGGCAAAGGATCTTCTTCACCGACGTCATCTCTGGGATTGGGACGGGCAACACCGACAAACTCTATTCCTGCGATCCCAACACCGCCAGCAGTTGCTACAGGTTTCAGGTATTCAATTGACGGGGCGGCAGCGCTCGCCGCGATCCCCACCGGCGGCGCGTCGATCGCGTGAAGCCGGATGTGTCGCAGCCGGACAGAAACCGTCAGGCGCTGCCTATAGCCTCGTCCAACATCACGCCCCGGGCATGCCCCGGAGCGCCCGCGACACTCGGAAGGGAGTCCCCATGGCATTCGCCAACCAGCCGCTTCGACGCCCCGCCGCCCGGACCGGCATGCTCGGTACCCTGCTCACGTCATGGCGCTTTCTCGCGCTCGCCGCGGGTCTCACCCTGGCGGCTTGCAGCGGTTCGGATCCCGGCTCCGACACACGACCAGGGCTCGGCGTGGTTTTACCCGGCGCTGTGGCGCCCGCCACCCCGTTCACCTTCGTGGCAAACCAGTTCCAGAGTTACACGGTCCCTGTGACCGGTTGGTATTTCCTGGATGCGCAGGGCGCGCAGGGCGGTGCGGCCAGCAACGGCAGCCATCAGGGCGGCAAGGGTGCGCGGATGCAGGGCTATGC
>JBILSK010000287.1:0-3938 GCA_044372165.1 Burkholderiaceae bacterium
TGGGCGGCATCGGCTGCGCGCACCTCGAGCAGCGTCTCGAAGGCGGCCTCGACGGCCACCGCGCGACCATCCTCGAGCAGCAGGCGATCGCCGTGGCGGATCAGCGTGCCCGAGGGCAGATCGACACCGATCTGCTCGCCCGACATCAGGGTGGCCAGAAAGCGCGAGCGCTCACGCTGCTCGAAGGGCAGCTCGAGCACTTCGTCGGCAGGTCGGTCGCGATCGGTGAGCGCGTGGGCTTTGACAATCGTCATGGTCAGAAGAGGAAGTAGCGCTGGGCCATGGGCAGCGAGACCGCCGCCTCGCTGGTCATGAGCACGCCATCGGCCAGCACCTCGTAGGTCTCCGGGTCGATCTGCATGCGAGGAGTGGCGTCATTGAGAACCATGTCGGCCTTGCTGAGGGTGCGCACGCCTTTCACCGCCACCAGTCGGCGGGTCAGCCCCAGTCGCTCGCCGATGCCTGCGGCCAGCGCCGCCTGCGAGACAAAGGTGATCGATCCCGCCGCCACGGACTGGCCCAGGCTGCCGAACATCGGCCGGTAGTGCACTGGCTGGGGCGTGGGAATCGAGGCGTTGGGGTCCCCCATCAGGGCCATCGCGATGCTGCCGCCCTTGAGAATCAGCGACGGCTTGACGCCGAAGAAGGCCGGTCGCCACAGCACCAGATCGGCCCACTTGCCGACCTCGATGGAGCCCACCTCGTGGGCGATGCCGTGGGTGATCGCCGGGTTGATCGTGTACTTGGCGATGTAGCGCCGGATGCGCCAGTTGTCGTTGCGCGCGCTGTCGGCGCGATCGTCATCGATGCGCAGCGCCCCACGCTGCTGCTTCATCTTGTGCGCGGTCTGCCAGGTCCGCAGGATCACCTCGCCGATGCGCCCCATGGCCTGGCTGTCGGACGACATCATGGAAATCGCGCCGAGGTCGTGCAGCACGTCTTCGGCCGCGATGGTTTCGCGCCGGATGCGGCTTTCGGCAAACGCCAGGTCCTCCTCGATCGCCGGATCGAGGTGATGGCAGACCATCAGCATGTCCAGATGCTCGGCCAGCGTGTTGTGCGTGTAGGGCCGAGTGGGATTGGTGGACGAAGGCAGCACATTCGCTTCACCGACCACCCGCATGATGTCCGGCGCATGCCCGCCGCCGGCTCCTTCGGTGTGATAGGTGTGGATCACCCGCCCCTTCATCGCGGCAATCGAAGACTCGACGAAGCCCGACTCGTTCAAGGTGTCGGTGTGGATCGCCACCTGCACGTCATAGCGATCGGCCACCGCCAGGCAATTGTCGATGGCGGCAGGCGTGGTGCCCCAGTCCTCGTGCAGCTTCAGGCCGATCGCCCCGGCCTCGATCTGCTCGGCCAGCGGTTCGGGCAGCGATACATTGCCCTTGCCGGTGAACCCGATGTTCATCGGCATGCCCTCGATGGCTTGCAGCATCCGGGCCAGGTGCCAGGGCCCGGGCGTGACCGTGGTCGCCTTGGTGCCGGTGGCCGGGCCCGTGCCGCCGCCAATCATCGTGGTGATGCCGCTGGCCAGGGCCTCATCGACCTGCTGCGGGCAGATGAAGTGAATGTGCGAATCGATGCCGCCTGCCGTGAGGATCATGCCTTCGCCGGCGATGACCTCGGTGGCTGCACCGATCGCGATCGTGACACCCGGCTGGATATCCGGATTGCCGGCCTTGCCGATCGCCTGGATGCGGCCGTCCTTTAAGCCCACATCGGCTTTCACGATGCCCAGCACCGCATCGACGATCAGCGCATTGGTGATCACCGTGTCGGCGACTTCGGCAGCCAGTTGCTGCCCCTGGCCCATGCCGTCGCGAATGACCTTGCCACCGCCGAACTTCACCTCCTCACCGTAACAGGTGTGATCGTTTTCGACCTCGAGCACCAGATCGGTATCGGCCAGGCGAACCCGATCGCCGGTGGTCGGTCCGTACATTTCCGCGTACGCGCGGCGCGACAGTCGGGCCATGTTCAGTGCCCCGCCGACGGGGCCTGGACCGGCAGCGCCGGATCGGCATCGAGCGGCCCCATCACCGCCTGCCGGAACCCGAACACCCGGCGCGCGCCCGCCAGGGGCACCAGGGTCACGGTGCGGGATTGTCCCGGCTCGAAGCGCACGGCCGTGCCGGAGGCGATGTCCAGGCGCTGACCGCGCGCACTGATGCGATCGAAGTCCAGCGCCGGGTTGGTCTCGGCGAAGTGGTAGTGCGACCCGACCTGGATCGGCCGATCGCCGGTGTTGCGCACGACGATCACCGTCTTCGGCCGGCCCGCATTGAGCTCGATCTCGCCTTCGTCGATCAGCAGTTCGCCTGGACTCATCGTCGCTTCCATCGTGTCATGCCCGCGCGGTCGCGCATCGGCGCACACGGAAAATTGCAACAACCGTGCCATGGACAGCCGCGACCCAGGCGCACCACCGGAGTGCTTCGACGCACCAGCGCGGCTCGTTCGCCTGCGCGAACTCAGCTCACCGGGGTGTGCACCGTCACCAGTTTGGTGCCATCCGGAAAGGTCGCTTCGACCTGGATGTCCGGAATCATCTCGGCCACGCCGTCCATCACATCGTCGCGCGTGAGCAGGGTCGTGCCCAGGTGCATCAACTCGGTGACCGTGCGGCCGTCACGTGCGCCCTCCAGCACGGCCGCCGTGATGTAGGCCACGGCCTCGGGGTAGTTGAGCTTCAAGCCGCGTGCGCGCCGGCGCTCGGCCAGCAGTCCGGCCGTGAAGATGAGCAGCTTGTCTTTTTCGCGAGGGGACAGATCCATGAGGACTCCTGAGGGTTGATTCATGCAGCGACGCTGCAATCCGGACGGCGGATCGCCCCCGGACCCCCCGGAGTCGACCTCAGGTCGCCCAGATCCGCAGGGCGTCGCCCGGCGCACCGATCACCGCAGGGCGCGCCTGGGCCCACAGCTGCTGGGCCACCCGCATCACCGCTTCGGTGTCATCTGCCAGCAATCGCGCCACGACCAGGCCTGGCACAGGACAGGTCACGGCCGCAGCCAGTCGTCCGTCGCCAGGCGACTGATCGCGCGCAAGGACCGCACGCCATGCCTCGGTCACCGACTGATCGACCTCGTCGCGTGCCGCCGTCACCGCCCAGACCGTGCAGGCCACCGACCTGCCGCCCCAGCCCAGTGGCGACGCAAACAGACGGTCGCCGGCCTCGGCCACCAGACGCTCGACCCAGGCCGGACGCCCGTCGATCGACAGCGCGATCCGCTGACGCAGAGCGCCATGCAAGAACCGTTCCCCCATGGCCGCCCGCCCCAGCACCAGGCACTCCCAGCCGATCATGCGCGCACCGGCCGCCAGTGACACCTCCAGGGCTTGATCGACCTGGGCCGAATCGTGAACCAGGGTCGGTTGCGGCAGCCACTCGAGTGCGGCGTCGGCCTCCAGCGTGATCCAGGTGGTCGCCCGTGCACCCGCACGCGCGGTGCGATACCACTTCTGCGCACCGGGCGTGGTGCACACGACTTGCGCGCCGGCCCCCAGGGCGATGCGCGCATCGAGCACGTCGCCGCCCACCAGTCCGCCGGGGGGATGCACGATCACGGCCTGGCTGCGGCCATCGGGCAGCGCCAGCGCACGCAACACGCGCAGCGGCCCCTCATGGCGGTTGTGCACGAGCCGCGTGCGCGCGGCCTGCTGCTCGAAGCGCAGCTCGAGCCGCGCCTGCCAGCCGGGCGGCGCAGCTGGTGCGGGCGTCGACACCGTGTCCACGGTCTCCACCTTGTCCGCTTTGTCCGCTTTGTCCATCAGGCCGGCCACGGGATCAGGGCCGAAAGATCTTGCCAGGATTGAGGATGCCGTCCGGGTCGAAGGCGCGCTTGATGCCGCGCATCAGGTCGATCGCCTCCTCGCCGGCTTCCTCGACCAGATAGCCGATCTTGTGCAGCCCGATGCCGTGCTCGCCGGTGCAG
>JBILSK010000286.1:0-3938 GCA_044372165.1 Burkholderiaceae bacterium
AAGGACGAGGCATGCACATGGCCCAGCAGTCCTGTGCCTGAGCCCAGTGAACGGACGAAGGGCTTGAGCGCCTCCGGGGTGTGGTCGAGATCGGCGACGATGCCAGCCGCCACCACAGTTGACCCTGCATCGAGGCGCTCGGTCGAGAAGGACAACCGATCGCGTACGCCGGGAAATGCGAACAGCGTGTCGTCAGTCGAGCCCGAAAGGGGCGAGCGCCTGAGCCCGGCGCCGATCAAGCCGGCCGACTCGGCCACGATGACCAGGCAGGCCACCGATCCACCCGATGCGTTGAGTGCCTCTCGAGCCAGGGCGGCCAGGGGTGTCGGCGTCTGGTGGTCGTCGGCGTCAAAGCGCAGCAGGCGGCTGAAGGGCCCGCTGCAGGTGATGCTGTAGAGCGATTGCACCTCGGGGATGTACTGGCCCTGCGCGAGCAGGTAGTCGCAACTCATCGCACCGTTGCCGGGCTGGCAGGCTGCAGCACCATCGACCGCGATGAACTCGCCGAAGAAGTCGCGGCACGCCTCGAAGTCGGTACCGAAGGCACCGAGCCCCAGCGCCACCGTGTCGGTGGGCAAGGCGATGGCGGCGCAATCCGATGCGGCAAAGCGACCGTCGAGCAGCCGCCCAGGCGTGCCCTGCAGGCGAGCCGACATGGTCGCGCCAGCCAGTCGATATTCCTCGAATTGAGTGCCACCGCGAGAGAATTCGCCCACCAGATGCTGAGCGAGGGTTCCTTCGAGTTGGCTTGAATCGGCAGGCGTCGGCTCAGCGACCTCCTTTGCGGCGACCTCCGATGTCGAGGTGACAGGAGGTACTTCGCCGAGCGAGAAGAGCTCCTTCAAGCCGATCATCTCGAGGACGGTGCGGACCGGCGGGGAGGGGCGCGTCAGGCCGAAGCGACCCTCGACGGCCTTGAGTTGTCGATGGGCTGCGACCAGCACGCGCACCCCGGCCGAACTGATGAAATCGACCGCCGACAGGTCCAGCAGCAGGTCGTGCTGACCGCTGCGCACCAGCGCTTCGAGCTGGCGGGTGAGGTGGTCGGACCAGAAGCCGTCGATGCGCCCGGTGATCTTCACCAGGAGTCGGGCCCCTTGTTGCTCGTTGACGATGTCCATGTCGTGGGTTCGATCCTGTCTGAGGGCGTCAGCGATTCGTGGGGGCGGTCGTGGCGTTCGCGCCCGGTGCGGCGGCAGGGGCGGCAGGGGCGGCAGCGGCGCCCGAAGTGTCCTTGCGACGCTCGCCGTCACGGTCGATCACCACGTTCGCCTCAGCCACAAGTCCCTCAGGCATGCGCCAGCCTGGTCGCAAACCTTCGAGCGCGACGAGATTCAGGTTGAAAGTGAGCGGAACCTTGTTTTCAATGGGCTGCTTGGCAGGCGGAGCGCCAGACAGCACGGCGCCAGCGAGTTCTCCGACATCCCGACCGGCACGCGAATAGTCGGTGCCCAGATCGAACAGGGCACCCTTGCGAAAGCTAGGCGGGATCAGCGAAATCACGGGAATGCCCCCTTGCCGCGCGGCTTTCACGAGGGGGTCCAGACCCGTGAGAACCACCACATCCCCGGTGACCAGAATCGTCTCGGCGCCGCGCGACACCAGCGATGCGGCAGCCTGGCCGACTTCCGAAGCGCTTTCGGCGGTGGCCTCCAGCAGCTCCATGCCCAGTGTCTTGACGGTCTCGCGTGCGTCGCGGGTGTACATCTGCGAGCTCACTTCGGCGCTGTGCCACACCAGGCCCACTCGCCGCAGCTCGGGGTTCATGCGGCGCGCGAGCTCCAGTGCCGGTTTCACCGGCACCAGGCTGACATAGCCGGTCAACCAGGCGGGATGATCCAGCGGGTCGGTGGCACTCACCCCGATCCCGGCGGTTGCGGCATCGGTCACGATACCGAACACATGAGGCACCTTGGTCAAGCGGTTGGCATTGGCCACCGACTGCATCGACAGGGTGGTGGCCGTGATGATCAGGTCGTAGCCACCACTGGTGACCTGGCGGGCGATGTCATTGGCTGTGGGCAGATCGCCTTGGGCGTTGAACTGCTTCAAGCGCATCTGCTGGCCATCGACATAACCCTTGGCTGCCAGTCCTTCGACGATGCCGCGCACGCCGTCATCGGCCGCGGCGGTGGAGGAGAACTGGATCAGCGCCACCTGGCGCGGCCCCGAAGCCGGCCTTGAAGTGGGTGCATCCATGCCGAGCAGCACCGCAGAAATCAGCGCGATCAGGACCAGGGGCAGCACGAAGGGTTTGATCTGCGCAAACATGCGGAAGTCTCTTCAAGGTTTTGAAGCTTGGCGCAGCAGTGTAGCTGTGTACGTCAGACCGCGACCGAGCTCCGGGCGCGCAGGCGGCAGGAAATGGTTCAGGGGCGTCGCTCGCCCTCGCGATCGAGTATCACGTCAGCGCGTTGCGAGACGGTTTCGGGAATCGTCCAGTCGTCTTTCAGTCCGTCCAGGGCCATCCGGTTGATCGACAGCGACATCGGCACGCGGTTGAGGACGGGCAGTGCGGCGGGCGAGGTGCCGGCCAGTACCTTGGCTGCGAGCAGACCGACTTCACGCCCCAGCGTTTCGTAGTCGTTGCCCAGATCGAACAGCGCGCCCTTTCGGAAGGTGGGCGGCACCACGCTGATGACCGGAATCCTGCCCTGGCGGGCGGCCTTGATGACGGTGTCGGCGGCCATCAGCACGGTCACATCCGCGGTCATCAGCAGGGCATCGATGCCGCGCGAAACCAGCGACTGGGCCGCAGGCCCGACTTCCGTGGTGTTCTCCGCGTTGGCCTCCAGCAGTTCGATGCCCAGGGCCTTGCAGGCCTCGCGCGCCGAGCGGGTGTAGAGCGCCGAACTCACCTCCGAGCTGTGCCACACCAGGCCGATGCGGCGCAGTGCGGGATTCATCTCGCGAGCGAGCTTGAGGGCTTCGATCACCGGCACCAGGCTGGTGTAGCCGGTGAGGTGGGGCGGGTGGTCCATGGGATCGGTTTCGCTGATGCCCAGGCCCGCAAAGGCTGCGCCGGCCACGATGCCGAAGACATGCGGCACCTGCTTCGTGCGATTGACCGTGCCGACCGATTGGAGGGACAGGGTGCTGCTGGTGATGATCAGGTCGGCCGAGCCGTCGGTCACGCGTCGGGCGATGTCGTTGGCGGTGGGCAGGTCACCCTGCGCATTGAAGAAGCTGAGCTGCACGGTGCGCCCGTCCTCGAATCCGGCCTGGGCCAGGCCTGCCACGATGCCGCGCACGCCCTGGTCGATCGAGGCTTGCGCTGCGTGCTGCACAATGGCCACGCGCGGCAGGCGAGAACCGGACCGGCTGTCGGGGCTGTCCATCGCCAGCAGCAGGGCTGATCCCAGGGCGATCAGGACCAGCGGCAGGGCGAAGGGTCTGAACCAGGCGAGCACGGCGCGCTTGATTCAGGCGGGCATCCATCCGGCGGGCGCGGCTTCACTGGCGGCGAAGTCCAGTTCCACACGTGCGCCATTGGGGTCATTGAAGAACAGCTGCCACAGCCCCGAACCCGGCAGCTGGCGCAAGTCGTGTTCCAGTCCGCGGGCCTGCAGTTTCGACACGGTCTGGGCCAGTCCCGTGGCGGCAAAGGCCATGTGATCAAGCACGCCCCTTGGATCGTCGGGCAGACTGCGTCCCGCAACCAGATGCAGGACAGCGCGCCCGCCGCAGTACATCCATGCACCCGGGAACCGGAATGCCGGGCGGTCGCCGGGTTCCAGCCCGAGCAGGTCCTGATAGAAGCTCACGGTGTCTTCCAGCCGATCGGTGAGGACGGTGAAGTGGTCCATGGCGGTCGCGGGCATGCGGTTCTCCTCGGCTTGAGCAGCGGACAAGTGTATCCCGGGGTCGGACTGCCGCGCGGGAACCGGGCACAATCGACACGCGGCGCAGGGGCGCCTTTCATGATGAGGCCAGACGGA
>JBILSK010000288.1:0-3933 GCA_044372165.1 Burkholderiaceae bacterium
CGCCCCCGGTATGATCGAACCGCGTGCACGTTGACGCGCCGCACACGGCCAGGCCACGCAATCGCCTGAACCCGCGAATTCGAATCGAGATCAGGACGGAGACCTTCGGATGACCACGCTCACCCGTGCCGCGGCCCTTGCCGCGCTGACGGCACCCGGGCAGCCCTACGAACTGCAGACGGCGGTGATCCGCGGTCGCCCCCAGCGGGTATTCATGCAGGGTCCGCGCACCCTGCGTGAGCTGTTTGCCGGCACGGCCACCGATGTGCCCTACCTGTTCTTCGAAGACGAGCGACTGAGTTTTGCGCAGGCCTGGCAGCAGGCGGCTCGCATCGCCCACGCGCTGGTGCACGACTACGGTGTGGCGCACGGCGATCGCGTCGCGATCTCGATGCGCAACTTTCCCGAATGGGTGCTGGCCTTCACGGCGGCGACCTCGATTGGCGCGATCGCGGTCGCCATGAATTCCCTGTGGCAGCCCGACGAGATGGCCTATGGCCTGACCGACTGCGGTGCGCGGGTGCTGTTCGCCGATCCCGAGCGCATCGAACGGCTGGCACGGTGCGATACCCTGCCCGCGGTGCCGGTGATTGCGGTGCGCAGCCAGACGGTCACCGCAGCCCTGCAAGGCCGCCACGACGCGGCGATCGATCGGCTGCAGGCCGGGCCCGGTGTGCGAACGCTGGAGACCGTGCTGCAAGGCGTGCCCGCCGATACCGCGATGCCGCCTGCCGACATCGCACCGGACGATCCGGCAACCATCTTCTACACCTCGGGCTCCACCGGCCATCCCAAGGGCGTGGTGAGTACCCATCGTGCGATTCTCTCGGCCCTGTTGTCCTGGGAGCTCGATGCCCATGCCGCCGCGCTTCAGGCCGGCATCGAGATCGTGCCGCCGGCGCAGCAGTCCGGCTCGCTGATGGCGGTGCCCTTCTTTCACGTCACCGGTTCGCACGCGGTGTTCCTGTCGAGTTATCGCACCCAGCGCAAGCTGGTCTGCATGATCAAGTGGGACCCCGAGCAGGGCGCGCGCCTGATCGAACGCGAACGACTCACCTCCTTCATTGCACCGGCCGCCATGACCGGCGACCTGGTACGCGTGGCGAAGTCCGCCGGGCACGACCTGAGCTCGCTGATGGTGGTGGGCGGCGGCGGCGCCCCGCGCGCGCCAGAGCAGGTCGCCCAGATCGGCCGCGCCTTTGGCCAGGCCTTGCCGGGCACGGGATGGGGCATGACCGAGACCAACGCGATCGGAGTCGGCATCGGCGGACAGGAGTACCTCGATCGCCCCGCCAGCTCCGGGCGCTGCGCCGCGGTGCTCGAGCTGAAGGTGATCGATGAGGCAGGGCGCGAGCTGCCCGCGGGCGAACGCGGCGAGCTGCTGGTGCGTGGCACCTCGATGTGCGTGGGCTACTGGAATCGGCCCGAGGCCAATGCCGAAGCCTTCGACGCCGAGGGCTGGTTTCGCACCGGCGACATCGCCTATCTGGACGACGAAGGCTTTCTCTTCATCGTCGATCGCAGCAAGGACCTGATCATTCGCGGTGGCGAGAACATCGGCTGCGGTCATGTGGAAGCCGCGCTGCTCGAGCATCCCGACATCCACGAGGCGGCGGTCTATTCGGTGCCCGACGAGCGCCTGGGCGAGGAAGTGGGCGCGACCATCCATGGCGCGCCGGGCCTGGACCTCGAGGCTGTGCGGGCGTTCCTGCAGACCCGGCTGGCCCGGTTCGAGGTGCCGCGTTACCTGAGGGTACGCACCGAACCCCTGCCCCGTACGCCTTCGGGCAAGATTCTCAAACGACAGATGCGCGACGAGGCCGTGGCCGAGCTGCGCACTGCTTCCAACCCCAGCAAGGATTCCCCCGCATGAGTGACGCTGCAAGCGGTGCGAGCGCATCGTCCGCGACGCCAGGCTATGACGTACCGGCCGTCGAGGCCTGGATCGCCGGCCACACCGACCGCCTCGAGCCGCCCTTCACCTGGACCCGCCTGCACGGCGGGCATTCCAACCTCACCTTTCACCTTCGCGATGCGCAGGGCCGCGAGGCGGTCATCCGGCGTCCGCCCATGGGCGTGCTGCTGCCCAAGGCGCACGACATGGCCCGCGAGTGGGCCCTGATCAGTGCGCTGGGGCCCACGCCCGTGCCGGTGCCCGATGCCATCGGTTTCTGTGACGATGACTCGGTGACCGGTGCGAAGTTCTACGTGATGGGCCACATCGACGGCCATCCGCTCTACACCCAGCAGGACACGCACACCTGGATTCCGGATGAATCGAAGCGGCGCCTGACCGGCGAGTCCTTCATCGATGTGCTGGCCGACCTGCACGCGCTGGACCCCGATGCGCTCGGACTGTCCGATCTGGGCAAGAAGGACGATTACATCGGCCGCCAGCTCAAGACCTGGTATCGCTCATGGATGGCCTCGATCGAGGGGGCCAAGTTCGATGACCCGCGGGCGCATGAACTGCAACGCTACTTCCTCGCCAACGCGCCCGACCAGGGGCCGGCTCGCGTCGTGCACGGCGACTACGGCCTGCACAACACCTTGATCGGCCCGGATGGCGCGGTGGCCGCGGTCGTCGACTGGGAGATCTCCACGCTGGGCGATCCCATGGCCGACCTCGCCTATGCGCTGAACCAGTGGTACGACGACAGCGATGCCACCGAGCGATCCAAGCTGGGCCCGACCAATCTGCCGGGCTTCTCGACGCGCGCCGCACTGGCCGAACGCTATGCGAAGCGATCGGGTCGTGACCTGTCCCGGCTCGACTTCTACGTCGGCTTCAATCGCTGGAAGACGGCGGCCATCATCCACGGCGTCTATGCCCGTTACATGGAAGGCAAGAAGAGCGCCGAAGGCGTGGATCTGGGCCTGCTGATGCGCAATCTGGAGGACTGCCTGAGGCTGTCCGAGGAAGCCGTCGAACGACTGGAGCGACGCGGCGCGCGGGCGTGAACGCATTCACGCCGGATCCGCCGCGCGCGACGCCCGAGTCGCAGGCTGTCCTTCATTTCCTGAGTTTCGGCAGCGCGCGCCAGTGGGGCGCACGGGTGCGCCTGCGGGCGGAGGCAAAGCGCATGGGCGTCTTCGCCTCGATCAAGGTGCTGGGCGAACGCGATCTCGGCGAGACGTTCCTGCGCGAGCGCGGCGAGATGATTCGGCGCTACCCCATGGGCCATGGTCTGTGGAGCTGGAAGCCGTGGATCATCCTGGATGCGCTCGAGCAGGCGCCCGATGGCGAGTGGATCGTCTACGCTGATGTCGGCTGCTCCCTGAACGCGCGGGCACGCCGCGTGCTGCGGGCCTACGTGGCCCATGCCGCGCCGCATCAGATGCCCTGGTTTGCGTTTCGAACCCGCCATCCGCTGGGCCGCTTCACCAAGCGTGCGCTGCTGCAGCATCACGGCGTCGACACCGACGCATTCCGTGCGCAGGCGCAGCTTGGCTCGAGCGTGCACGTGATTCGCGCCGAACCGGCCACCCGGGTGCTGGCCGCGCTGTGGCACGAGGCGATGGCCGAGGCCGCGCTGATCGACGATAGTCGGTCAGACCATGAGCATCCCGAGTTCGTCGAGCATCGAGGTGAATCGAGCGTCTTCACGGTGCTCGCCTGGCAGCACGGCGTGGTGAGCGTGCCCGACCAGACCCGCTGGGCGCCGATCTGGCATCGACGCCGCGACTACCCGATTCACGCGCGTGGCTGGGAGCACTGGGCGCCCTGGCCGCGGTGGTGCTTGCGCACGCCCTGGCTGGAGCGGTTGCTCAGGCTTTGAGGCAAGGTCGGTGCCCCGGTCAGGACCGGGTCGCGTCGGGTCAGTGCACGGGCGCGGGGACTGGCCTCGTTCCACCTTTGCCCTGCGCGGTTCCGAGTTCGGTCCCGACTTCCGGCGAGTGCGACGCCTGTGTGTCTATGATGGGGTTCACTTG
>JBILSK010000289.1:0-3916 GCA_044372165.1 Burkholderiaceae bacterium
AGACCAGCCTCGTCGTGCAGATCGCGGAACGTCAGCCCATGTGCGAGCGCGAGGCCGGCGTCCCCGGTCATGGGGTCACTTCTGCAGGTACTTCAGCTTGCCCTTGACGTCCTTCCAGGACTCGGCGTCGTCGAGCTGGGTCTTGGTGCGGGTGATGCTCGGCCAGGTCTTGGCGAGCTCGGCGTTCAGCTTGATCAGCGCGAGCTGGTCGGCGGGTACGTCTTCCTCGGCCACGATGGCCTCGGCCGGGCACTCGGGAATGCAGACCGCGCAGTCGATGCACTCGTCGGGATCAATGACCAGCATATTCGGCCCTTCGCGAAAGCAGTCGACCGGACAGACGTCGACGCAGTCGGTGTATTTGCAGCGGATGCAGGACTCGAGAACGATGTGTGTCATGAGGAGGCCGTCGTGTCGGGCCGGCGCGCCAGCCGGCGAAGATGCCGGACGGGTGCAGACCGACCGGGCGCTGCCAGAAGGCAGCTGAGAACCCGTAATTCTAGCGTGGAGCGTCCGGTGGCTCAAAGCGCGCACGTACAATCGGTGGGGAGATCAGGCGGGCTTGCAAGGCGCAGCTCGATCTGCATCTTCCCCCTCTTCCGACTTCGTCCCGTGCGGACCCCAGCAGGAACGACACCATGACACTCGCCTTCGCTTCATCTCCTGTCCGCGGACAGCGGCTGCGTGCCGCCCTGGCCGCTGCTGTCGCCAGCCTCACGCTGGCTGCCGCGCCGGCTTTCGCCCAGATCCGCATCGGCGAGATGAACAGCTACAAGGCCCAACCTGCCTTTCTGGAGCCCTATCGCAAGGGCTGGGAGATGGCGGTCGAGGAGATCAATGCCGCGGGCGGCCTGCTCGGGCAGAAGGTCGAGGTGATCTCGCGCGACGATAATGCCAATCCGGGCGATGCGGTTCGGGTGGCCGAGGAACTGGTCTCGCGGGAACGCGCGGTCGCGCTGATGGGCACTTTCCTGTCCAACGTCGGTCTGGCGGTCACCGATTTCTCCCGGCAGCGCAAGGTGGTCTTCATGGCCGCCGAGCCGCTCACCGACAAGATCACCTGGCAAAACGGCAACCGCTACACCTTCCGACTGCGTCCCTCGACCTACATGCAGGCCGCGATGCTGGTTCCGGAGGCGGCCAAGCTGGGCAAGAAGCGTTGGGCGATCGTGTATCCCAACTACGAATATGGCCAGTCGGCGGCGGCCACCTTCAAGGAGCTGCTGAAGAAGGCGCAGCCCGATGTCGAATTCGTGGCCGAACAGGCGCCGGTGCTGGGCCGCATCGATGCCGGTGCTGTGGCGCAGGCGCTGCTCGATGCGAAGCCGGATGCCATCTTCAATGTCACCTTCGGCACCGACCTGGCGCGATTCGTGCGCGAAGGCCAGACCCGCGGCCTGTTCAAGGACCGCCCAGTGGTCTCGCTGCTGTCCGGCGAGCCCGAGTACCTCGACCCGCTGCGCGACGAAGCGCCCGAAGGCTGGATCGTCACCGGCTATCCCTGGTACAGCATCCGCAGCGCGGACCATGATCGCTTCCTGACCGCGTATCAGCGTCGCTGGAAGGAATATCCCCGGCTCGGTTCGGTGGTGGGCTACGTCAGCATGATGGCACTGGCCGAGGGCATTCGTCGGGCCAATTCCACCGACAGCGAGAAGATCGTCACCGCGATGCGAGGCATGCAGATGTCCAGTCCGTTCGGCCCCTTCACCTGGCGTGCGCTGGACCACCAGGCCACGCTGGGCGCGTTTGTCGGGACCACGGCAGTCCATCAGGGGCGCGGCGTGATGAAGAACTTCCGCTATGTCGATGGCGCGTCGGTGCAGCCGAGCGAGGCCGAGGTGCGTCGCATGCGACCGGCAGACGCGATCCGCTGAGCGCCCGTTCGCGTTTCGATCTTCATCCTCTGATCCAGGGCTGATCCGACCGTGAGCCTGCACAGCCTGCTTGTTCAGCTCCTCAATGGCCTGGCGAGCGCGTCCACCCTGTTTCTGGTGGCGGTCGGCCTGTCGCTCATCTTCGGCGTCTCGCGCATCGTCAACTTTGCGCATGGCTCGCTGTACATGCTGGGCCTGTATCTCGCGTTCAGCCTGATCGAGCGCTGGGGGCCGGGCAGCGGCCTGGGCTTCTGGGGCGGGGTGTTCGCGGCGGCGCTGCTCACCGCGGTGATCGGTGCCGCCATCGAGGTGATCGTCTTGCGGCGCATCTATGCGGCGCCCGAGCTGTTCCAGCTGCTGGCCACCTTCGCGGTGGCGCTGATGATGCGCGACGCAGTGCTCTGGTGGTGGGGGCCGGAAGACCTGCTGGGGCCCAAGGCACCCGGGCTCAAGGGTGCGGTCGATGTGCTGGGCGCGCCACTGCCCACCTACGACCTGCTGCTGGTGGCCGTCGGCCCGCTGGTGCTGGGCGGGTTGTGGCTGCTGTTGCACCGCACGCGTTTCGGCCTGCTGGTGCGCGCGGCCACCCAGGACCGTGAAATGGTGTCCGCGCTCGGCGTCAACGAACGGCATCTGTTCACTGCGGTGTTCGCCCTGGGTTCGCTGCTGGCCGGTCTGGGCGGCGCCCTGCAGATTCCGCGCGAGCCGGCGAATCTGGCCATGGATCTGGCCATCATCGGCGAGGCCTTCGTGGTGGTGGTGGTGGGCGGCATGGGCAGCCTGCCCGGCGCCTTTCTGGCGGCCCTGCTGATCGCGCAGATCAAGGCGGTCTGCTATGCGATCGGCACGGTCTCGATCGGCGGCGTCGAGTTCGCGTTTTCCAAGCTGACGCTGGTCGCCGAATTCGTGGTGATGGCGGTGGTGCTGCTGGTGCGACCCTGGGGCCTGCTGGGGCGTGCGCCGGCTGCGGTGCGCAGTGCCGCGGCCATCGAGTCTCCCCTGCGTGCCAGCCGCCCGGGTGTGCGGCGCGTCTGGTGGGCGCTGCTGGGCCTGGCGGCCATGGTGCCGCTGATGGCGGCCGCGTTTCCCTATCTGCCGGTGCTGGGCATCGACATCCTGGTGGCGGTCCTGTTTGCGACCAGCCTGCACTTCATGATGGGCCCCGGCGGCATGCACTCCTTCGGCCACGCGGCCTGGTTCGGCCTGGGCGCCTATGGCGCTGCGCTGGGCGTCAAGGCGCTCGGTCTGCCGATGGAAGCGGCGCTGCTTGCCGGGCCGGTGCTGGCGCTGCTTGCCGCAGCCGCCTTCGGCGCGATGGCGGTTCGCCTGAGCGGCGTCTACCTCGCGATGCTCACCCTGGCGTTCGCGCAGATCGTCTGGGCGGCGGTGTTCCAGTGGGACGGGCTCACCGGTGGCAGCAATGGTCTGGTCGGGGTCTGGCCCGCGCCCTGGCTGTCCTCGCGACCGGCGTACTACCTGTTGACCCTGGTGCTGGTGGCAGCCAGCGTGGCCCTGATGCGGATGATGCTGCATGCGCCCTTCGGTTACGCCTTGCGCGCCGGGCGCGATTCCCCCCTGCGCGCCGAGGCCGTCGGCATTGCCGTGCCGCACGTGCAGTGGGCCGCGTTTTGCGTGGCCGGTCTCTTCGGTGGTCTGGCCGGCGCCCTGTACGCGTTTGCAAAGGGCTCGATCTCGCCCGAGGCGATCTCGGTGGGCCGCTCGATTGACGGGCTGGTGATGGTACTGCTCGGTGGCATCGGCTCGGTGAGCGGTCCCCTGGTCGGCGCGGCCGCATTCACCTGGTTGCAGGACCTGGTGATTCGTTCGACCGACTATTGGCGCGCGGTGCTGGGCCTGATCATCCTCGTGCTGGTGCTGGTCTTTCCGCAGGGCATCGCCGGGGCGCTGGGCCCGCGCCTTGAGGCCTTGCTGGATCGAGGTCGACGATGAGCGGGTCACTCGCCCAGGATCGCCGCGCCGATGCGCCCGGTGCGGCTGGCCTCGACGCATTGCTGCAGGTCGACGGCCTGGGCAAGGCC
>JBILSK010000012.1:0-12625 GCA_044372165.1 Burkholderiaceae bacterium
GCTCGCCGGGGCCTGGCAGGTGCTGCACGGCCCGCGGCGTGTGGCCCAGCCCGATGCGGCGGCGCGGCGCGTCCGCAGACCCGCCAGCTAGAGCGCGCTGAGGATGTCCACGACGCCCTTCGGGTTGGTGACCATGACATCATGCCCGCCATCGACCTCGACATAGCGCCAGTCCGGGCGCTTGCGAGCAGCCTCGCGCGATGAGGCCGTGGGCCCGTAGTCGGGCTTGCACGCGACGTAGGTCGCGGGCAGGCCGTTGCCGACCGGGTGCGTGAAGACCTGGCTGCTTTCGTAGGCCGACAGGGGATGCGGGGTGCACTTTGCCTTGAGCCAGGCGATGTCGACCGGATGGGTGACATCGAAGGCACTCGGGTCGGGCGGCGGAATCGACAGTCCGTCGGACGATTCCTGGGCCAGCCGGCGCCGCGCAGCGGCGATCTCCGGGGGCAGGCGCGCAAACGGGCTTTCGCCGCTCACGGGAATGATGGCATCCAGGTAGACCAGGTGCCGGATACGGTAGGGAACCTGGTCGGCCGCGCCCGAGATCGCATTGCCACCGAAGCTGTGCCCGACCAGGATCACGTCGCGCAGGTCCTCCCATTCGAGAACGTTCACCAGGTCCGCGGTGAACGTGTCGAGTGTGATCGAGCGCGACATCAGATGGGAGCGCTCGCCCAGGCCGGTCTGAGTCGGGGTGTACACCGTGTGTCCGGCCGCGCGCAGGGGGCCCGCCACACGTTGCCAGCACCAGCCACCGTGCCAGGCACCGTGCAGCAGCACAAAGGTCTTCGGGGTCATGCGCAAGCCTCCTTCAAGTGGCCGGCGGGCCGGACCGTTTCACGATGCAGACATCGTCCCGCGTGCGGACTCGAACTGGCAATTCGGCGTTCCGCAAGCTCCCGCTTTACGATGGCGGCTTTGCAGTTCCTCGCGCGGACTTGATCCAGCGCCTCATTCGGAGACCGAGGCATGAGACCTCTCGATGGCATCACCGTGGTATCGCTGGAACACGCGATCGCCGCGCCCCTGTGCACGCGCCATCTGGCCGACCTGGGCGCGCGCATCATCAAGATCGAACGTCCGGGCAAGGGAGACTTCGCACGTGACTACGACACCCGCACTCGCGGTCTCGCCTCGCATTTCGTCTGGGTGAATCGATCCAAGGAAAGCCTGACGCTGGATCTCAAGCAACCCGAGGCCATGGCCGTGCTGCGCGAGTTGCTGGCCGACGCCGATGTGCTGGTGCAGAACCTCGCCCCGGGCGCGGCTGCGCGCATGGGCCTGTCGCACGAGGCCCTGCAAGCGGAGCACCCCAGACTCATCGTCTGCAACATCTCCGGTTATGGCAGCGACGGTCCCTACCGCGACAAGAAGGCCTATGACCTGCTGATTCAGAGCGAAGCCGGCTTTCTCTCGATCACTGGTACCCCCGAGGAGATGTGCAAGGCGGGCAACTCGATTGCGGACATCGCCGCCGGCATGTACGCGTACTCGAGCATTCTCGCCGCACTACTGCAGCGCGGGCGGACCGGATTGGGCGCGAGCATCGATGTCTCCATGCTGGAGGCGCTGGGCGAGTGGATGAGCTACCCGCTCTACTACACCTACGACGGTGCGGCACCCCCACCGCGCAACGGCGCTGCACACGCGACCATCTACCCGTATGGTCCGTTTGTGGCGGCCGACGGCAAGGTGGTGTTGCTGGGACTGCAGAACGAGCGCGAGTGGGTGTCCTTCTGCGAGGTGGTGCTGCAGCAGCCTGCCCTGGCCACTGATCCGCGCTTTGCGAACAACAGTCTGCGCAATCAGCATCGCGCCGAATTGAAGGCCATCGTGCTGGACACCTTCGGCAGGCTCACTGCGGCCCAGTTGATCGAACGGCTGGAGCAGGCGCAGATCGCCAATGCCCAGGTCAACACCCTCGCCGATGTCTGGGCGCATCCGCAGCTGCATGCCCGCAAGCGATTCACCGAGGTGGACTCGACCGCAGGCCCCTTGCAGGTGCTGTTGCCGCCGGGCGTGAACAGCAGCTTCGAGTACCGCATGGACGCGGTGCCTGCAGTGGGCGAGCAGACCGAGGCCATCCTTCGCCAGCTCGGTCGCAGCGAATTGCAGATCGCGTCGCTGCGCGGCAGCGGTGCGGTCTGATTCGCCGCGCGCTCGATCTGATGCAAGAATGTCCCACCCCTCATGACCACACGGAGACTCCCATGATCGGCTACACCACCCTGGGCACCAACGACCTCGACAAGTCGGTTGCCTTCTACACCGACCTGCTCGCCCTGCTGGGTGCCAAGGTCTTCTTCAAGAACGACCGCGGCGTGGGCTGGGGCGTCAAACCCGGCCAGCCGATGTTCAGCGTCATGAAGCCCTTCGATGGCCAGCTGGCCAGTGCAGGCAATGGCACGATGATCGCGCTCAATGTCGGTGATCAGGCGCAGGTCAAGGCGCTCTACGAGAAGGCGCTGGCCCTGGGCGCGAAGGATGAAGGCGCACCGGGCGCACGCACCAAGAGCTTCCATGGCGCCTATTTCCGTGACCTTGATGGCAACAAGCTGGCGGTCTACTGCATCATTCCATCGGCCTGAAGCGGGGCCGCAGGCTGAACGATCAATTCAACATGGTTTGCGTTTACCTGTTAGAGTGGCCGAGTAGACATGCTCGTGATGTGCTCTCAGTAGGCTCTTTGGGTGTCGCTGCCGGTGTTGCCGGTGGTTTCGGTCAAATCTTCCATCAGTGAGTTTCGGGGTGTTTCTGCACTGCGCAGGCACTTGCCTGGCAGCACTTTGAAAGGAATCGATATGACCAAGGAAACCGGAATCGTCAAGTGGTTCAACGAGGGCAAGGGCTTCGGCTTCATCGCCCCTGACAACGGCGGCAAGGACCTCTTCGCCCACTTCAAGGAAATCCAGGGTTCGGGCTTCAAGACCCTCCAGGAAAACCAGAAGGTGGAGTTCGAGGTGACGCAAGGCCAGAAGGGCCCGCAGGCGAGCAACATCCGCGTCCTGTAAGCAGCTCGAGCATCGGCCCCCCTGTGGGTCCGAGAAAGACCGCGGTTTCGACCGCGGTTTTTTTTCGCCTGCATGTTTTGAATGCTTTGCAGGACAATGGGCCCCATGACATCCGTTCGTTCAAGCGCGAGGCTGATGCGGGCGCTGCTGCTGGCAGCGTGTGTGGGTTCGCCGGCCTGGGCCGCCGATGAGGTGCGGATGCCCGCCGACATGCCTTCCAGCTACGTGCCCGCCTGCGGCGGCTGTCATGTTGCCTATGCGCCTGGCCTGCTGCCTGCCGTGTCCTGGCAGCGGCTGCTGTCCGGGCTGAGCACGCATTTCGGGCGCAATGTCTCGCTGGCGCCGGCGACCGTGACCGAACTGTCGACCTGGTTGCAGGCTCATGCTCGCCGTGCCTCGAGCGGCCAGGACGCCTCACCGCAAGATCGCATCACGACCACGGCATGGTTCACGCGCACACATCGCAAGGTTGATGCCTCGGTCTGGTCGCATGCGAGCGTTCGCACGCCGGGAAACTGCGCCGCGTGCCATGCGCAGGCCGGTGCCGGTCGATTTGACGACGATGTGCTGCTGCCTGCCGGGCTGACCGCCCGACAGCGCCGATCACTGCTCGACTGATCGCAGCGTGGCCGTGCCGACGATCACGTTCTCGTCCTTCTGATTCTTTACCCACACGTCCCAGACGTCGACCGCCTCGTCTCGTTGCACGCCGCCACCGGTGACCACGTCATCGACCCGCACGGGACGCACGAATCGGATGTCGAGCATCACGCGATCGAGCGCCTGAGCGCCCAGCGTCAGGCGCAGCGCCTGCCAGATCAGCGCGAGCGACAGGGTGCCGTGCGCGATCACGCCGCCCATCGGCGTCCTGGCGGCGAACGCCGGGTCGACGTGGATCGGGTTCCAGTCCCGGGTGACTTCGGCGTAGTTCAGGATCGATGCGAAATCGACCGTTCGGGAGGCAGTGTGCAGGGTACGAGGCATGGCATTCATCTGAAAGGCATGGGTGCGTGAGGCGAACGAGGCGGCAGTCAAGCGCTTGAGCGGCTTACTGCGCGACCAGGCTGGTCATGATCCCGGTCATCAGCAACTCTCCGGTCGCTTCGCTTCGAGTGACGGTCTTCGCACGCACCCACTTGCGCCCGCTGCGGATGTCCTTGTCCAGGCAGCTGACTTCGGTGGCAAGGACCTCGCCGATGCGAGGCATGCGCTGCACATCGAAGGTCTGACCCCCATGCACGCCGCCCGGGGGGCGGGGGGCATGATGGGTGAGCACCGCGTCCAGCACGATCATGGCCAGCATGCCGCCTGGCATCGCGCCGGGATCGACGGGGTCGATGTCGTCGGGGTAGACACTGCGCCACTGCGCTACACGCGCCTCGTCGACGCAGAAGCGCTTCACCCCATAGACCTTGCCGGGTTCGTAGTGATCGAAGGTGAAGACCGGTGGGGTGTCTGCACTCATGCCAGTTCCACCTGGGGAATCTTCTGGGTCGACCCGGGACGCGATTCAAAGACCAGCTTCACGCGACTGCCGATCTTCACCGCATGCGGGTCGCCGTTGATGACGTTGCACAGAAAACGCACGCCTTCGTCCAGGTCGATGATGGCCACCACGTATGGGGTGTCATGGGCGAAGACTGGCGTGGGCGCGCGGCTGACGATGGAAAAGCTCGCCACGGTCCCGGTGCCGCCAGCCTGCTCCCAGGCGAGCTCCCTGCCACGGCAGTGGCTGCAGATCGAGCGGGGATAGAACTGTGGCTTGCCGCAGGCTCGGCAGCGCTGAAACAGGAAGCGGTCCTGATTGACGCCTTCCCAGTAGGGGCGGCTGTCGGCATCGGGCGCGGGAACGGGTTTGACGTGCAGATCGGTCATGTCGGTCTCCTCAGTGGCGCGCCATCACGATGGAACAGTGACCGGACAGGATCCCGCCCAGCGTGTGCGCGAAGGCGACTTCGGGTCCGCTCACCTGACGCTCGCCGCATTCGCCGCGCAATTGCCGCACCGCCTCCACCACATGGAACATGCCGCCGGAGGCGCCGGACGATCCGTAGGACAGCAGCCCGCCGTTGGTGTTGAGCGGAAAGCGTCCATGGATGGCGAATTCGCCGGCCAGTGCCGCTGGACCGGCCGCGCCTCGCTCGTAGAAGCCCATCGATTCCAGGCAGATCAGCAGCGTGCTGGAAAAGCAGTCGTAGACATGGGCGGTGTCGATGTCGGCGTGGCTCAGGCCAGCGCGGCCGAGCGCAATGCGGGCCGAGTCCTTGCAGCCGAAGTCGGTGAGCGAGGGCGCCATGAAGATGTGCTCGTGAGTGTGGCCTTCGCCCACCCCGAGAATTCGCACGGCAGCCTTGGGCAGGTCGCGTGCGACGTCGGAGGCGCTGACCAGCACGGCCGCTGCGCCATCGGAGACCAGTGCGCAATCGAGCATGCGCAGCGGCGAGGCGATCGGCTTGGAGTGGCGCACGTCATCCATCGTGATCGGCTTTTTCATGTGCGCATTGGGGTGCTTCGCGGCATTGGCGCGCTGATTCACCGCGACGGCTGCCATGTGGTCGGTGGTCATGCCGTACTCGTGCATGTAGGCCTGCGCTGCCAATGCAAAACCCGAGGGCACCGTGACGCCATAGGGCTGCTCGTACTGGGCATGGGCGATGTCGGCGAGCGTCGATTGCACCCGGTCACCCAGGCCGGTCAGGCGGTTGTCGCCGGTGATGCACAGCACATGGCGACACATGCCGGATTCGACCAGCGCGACGGCATGGGCCACCAGCAGGCCGCCGGTCACGCCGCCCATCGAGACCGAGGCACTCACCTTGGGATGCATGCCGACGTATTCGGCGAACACGCTGCCCAGCATCAGCTGCGGCGAGGTGAACGAGTAGCCGGTGAGCAGGCCATCAATGTCGCTCACCTGCAATCCTGCATCGGCGATGGCACCCAGCCCCGCCTCGGTATGCAGTGACATGCAGGTGCTGTCGGGCAGGGAACCGACCTGGGTGTCGTAGACGCCGGTGATGAGGGCTTTCGAAGTCATGAGGGCTGCCAGTGCGAACGATGCCGCGATGGTGGCACCGCCGGCAGCGCGCTGGCAATTTGCGCGTACATTTCCGGGCTGAACACGATCCGCCACGGAGACACGTCATGCACCCCAGCCGCCGCCTTGCCCTTCACGCCCTGCTTGCAGCGAGTGCCTCGCCTGCCCTGGCGCAGCCTGCCTGGCCGGTCAAGCCGATTCGCCTGGTGCTGCCCTTCGGTCCGGGGTCGGCGTCGGATGTCCTGGGACGCACGATTGCCGAACCGCTGTCGCGCGCGCTCAAGCAACAGGTCGTGATCGAGCACCGACCCGGGGCCAATTCGACCATAGGCACCAGTCTGGTGGCACGATCGCCGGCTGATGGCTACACCTTCGGCCTGCTGACCAATGCCGGCCTGGCCGCCAGTCCGGGTGGCCTGACCGATGGCGTGAACTACGACACCGCGAAGGATTTCTCCTACGTCACGCTGGTCGCGGCGATCAACTATGTGCTGGTCGCTGCCAACACCGTTCCGGTGAAGACCCTCAAGGACGTGGTCGACCATGTGAAGGCGAACCCCGGCAAGCTGAGCTATGGCAGCGGCAACACGGGGGGCATTTCCTACATGGGTCATTTCGCCCGCGGCAATGCACTGGACATGTCGCATGTTCAGTACAAGTCGGTGCCGCCGGCCATCGTCGACCTGGTGGCGGGGCATATCCAGTTCGCGGTGACCGACGTGGGGTCGGCGCTGGCCATGATTCGCGCCGGCAAGATCCGGCCGATCGCCGTGCCGACGGCCAGCCGCCATCCACTGCTGCCCGATGTGCCGACCTTTGCCGAGAGCGGCTTTGCGACGCCGCCAGACTTCTCCGGCTGGTGGGTCTGGACTGCGCCCGCGGGCACGCCCACCGACATCCTCGATCGCCTGAATACCGAGCTGGTCGCGATCCTCAAGTCTCAGGAGGTGCGCGAATCCTTGCTGAAGGGCGGCATCATGCCGATTCCGTCGACGCGAGAAGAGGCCACCCGCTATCAGCGCGAACAGTTGCAGGTCTGGACGAAGATGATTGCCGAGACCGGCTTGAAGGCGAACTGAGCGCGCCCCTCACGGGCGAGCGGACATCCTCAGCGGCGCCACATCGGGGCGCGCGCCCGTACCGGGTCCAGCAATGACCAATCCCCCTGCTCAAGCTCGAATCCCAGGGGAAAGGGTGGGCGGGGTTCCATGCCCAGGGAGAGCATGACGCGGTCGTCGCGGTAGTAGCACTGCACTGCCACGCTCACCAGCAGCATGGCGCGGGCACGATATTCCGTGCGAAAGGCCTGCACTGCTTCGGCGCGACGGTCTGCGTCGAGTTCGGCCAAGGGGGCACCTGCCACCTCGTGCAGACGCGTGAGCGCCTCGATGGCAGGCGCGGGCTGCCTGGACAGTGTGCGCAGGACATCGGCGAGGATGGCTTCGTCATCGGCACCCGGCACACCGTGCCGCGCGCTGGCCGGGATCATCATGCCCAGCAGCAGGCGCAGGGACTCGCGCTGGGGCGCATCCAGAAAGGGCGCGGGGTCAAGCGGGATCACGTTGGGGCGAACGGTCATGGTCGTGATCTCCGTCAGTCGAAGAGTGTGGCCAGTTGCCGCTTCATGCGGTCGGCCACATACAGCGCAAGCGCCTGGATGGTTGAGGTCGGGTTCACGCCGGCCGAGGTGACGAACACGCTGCCATCGATGATGAAGAGGTTCTTCACGTCGTGACTGCGTCCCCATTCGTTCACCACCGAGCGCGTCGGGTCCGTGCCCATGCGTGCAGTGCCCATCAGGTGCCAGCCACCGACTGCCAGCGGCGCTTCCGTGCTGACATCCCAGGCGCCTGCGGCCTTCAGGATCTCGGTGCCGCGCGCCACCGCATGGGCCAGCATCCGCTGACTGTTCTCGCTCAAGCGGTAGCTGATCTTCGGGGCCGGGATGCCGTTGGCGTCGGTGAGCGTGTCGTCCAGCGTGACCGTGTTGTGCGCCTCGGGCAGGTCTTCGCAGATCGCGACCATCCCGGTGCTGCGATTGAAGAGGCGTCGCATGGCGTCATGGTGATCGTCGCCCCAGGGAATGCGGCCACCGCTCATGCCGGCCAGTGCGGTCAGCACCGGGCCGCGGCCTCGCGTGAATTCGAAGGTGTAGCCCCGCAGGAAATCGCGCGCCGGATCGGTCTCGTAGAACTCCTGGCTCCAGATGCAGTTGCCGGGGCCTCGATAGCCGTCCAGCGGGTCGTCGAAATAGCCGTGCAGCGCGGCATAGGGATGGAACATCAGGTTGCGTCCGACCAGACCGCTGGAGTTGGCCAGGCCGTCCGGATGTCGCGCCGACCGGGAGTTGAGCAGCAGACGCGGTGTGCCCACACCGTTGCAGGCGACGATGACCACTTCGGCCGGCTGGAAGTGCTCGACGCCGTCGGCATCGAAGTAGACGGCGCCACTGGCCATGCCGTCTTCGCGCGTGGTGATCTCGCGGACCCGGCACCGCGTGCGCAGCTGCACGCCCGCGCGCAGGGCTGCCGGCCAGTAGGTGATGTCGGTGCTGGCCTTGGCACCCTGTGCGCATCCGGCAATGCAGTGGCCCAGATTGATGCAGGCGGCCCGGCCTTCGTAGTCCTGCGTGGCCACCGCGCTGTCGGAGGGCCACCAGTGCCAGCCGAGCTGGTTCAGGCCCTGCGCGAGGCGGGTGCCGGCACGGCCCAGGGGCACAGGGGGCATCACCGCTGTCTTGGGCGGGTAGGCCGGGTCGCCGGCCAGTCCGGAGATGCCCATCATGCGGTCATTGAGCGCGTAGAAGGGCTCGAGCGTCTCGTAGTCGATCGGCCAGTCGTCGGCCACGCCATCGAGTGTTCGCACCTTGAAGTCAGAGGGATGAAAGCGCGGAAAGTGTCCGGCATAGAGCACGGTGCCGCCGCCCACCCCATTGAAGTTGGCGATCTTGATCGGCGAGCCGCGGTCGTTGACCGGGTAGTCCCAGGGGCTGGCGCGCCGGTTCGGGCTGAAGTTGAATTCGCCGAGCTGGCGGGCTTCCCAGTCGCGCCCGTTGCTGGGATAGTCGGCCGGCTTGACCCAGTCGCCCTGCTCCAGGCACAGGATGCGCATGCGGGTGTCGGCCAGGCTCCAGGCCATGGCGCCTCCGGCGGCGCCCGCGCCGATGATCAGGACATCGACCGGCTCATGGGTCATCGGTTTCAATGGGAAGCTCCCTTCAGGATCGATCCTGAGGATGCATCATGCCGGTATCGTTGGCATGCCATTTCCTGCGAGACACCCTGATGAGCACCGCGACACCCGCCGGTCACGACACCCTGGTTCGCCGTCTGGCCAGCGTGCTGGTCAAGCTCAACCAGGGCGAGACGCTGGAACCACGCGCACTGGCCGAGGAGTTCGGCGTCAATCTGCGCACCATCCAGCGCGATCTCAACCAGCGCTTCGGTTATCTGCCAATCGAGAAGGTCGAGGGTGGATATCGACTGGATCCGGCCTTTCTGGGGCGCATCGGCACCAAGGACATCGAGCGCTTCGCGGCGCTGGCCGGCATCCAGGGCCTGTTTCCCTCGCTGTCCGATGAGTTCCTGCGCGATGTGTTCGACACGCGCATGCAGGGCGCCCTGCTGGTCAAGGGGCACCACTACGAGAGCTTGAGCGGGCGCGAGCCGGCCTTTCGCACGCTCGAGCAGGCCATCGTGTCACGGCGCACGCTGTCCTTTCGCTATCGGAAGGCTGACGGCGAGCGCCGCTACGAAGGCGTCGAGCCTTACCGGTTGGTGAACCACAAGGGCATCTGGTACCTCTTTGCGCTGGATCGCGGCACCTTGAAGTCGTTTGCCTTCACCCGGATCGAGGCGCCCTTCATCACGGCGCAGACCTTCACGATCGATGCCGCGGTCGAGGCACGAATCACCCAGGAAGAAGGCATCTGGTTCACGGAGTCCACCTTCGATGTGGTCCTGTCGATCGCACCGGAGGTGGCGCCGTTCTTCCGCCGACGCCAGCTCATTGCCAATCAGCAGATCATCGAAGAGCGGCCTGACGGAGGGCTGCTCCTGTCGGCGCGGGTGGGGCACCTGAACCAGGTGCTGCCCCATGTCCGCTACTGGATTCCCAACATCCGGATCGTCTCGCCCGAGGGCATGCAGCAGCAGCTCGACGAGGAACTGCGCGCCTATCTCGAGGCGCCTCGGTCGGGCCGCTGACCGGGTGCGCCTCGCGGCCCGTTGCAAGGCGTGCGCTCAGTTGGTCTTGAGGTTCACGTCGTACTGGAAGGTGTCACCGGTCTCCAGCACCGTG
Source organism: Burkholderiaceae bacterium (assembly GCA_044372165.1). Lineage (GTDB taxonomy): Bacteria > Pseudomonadota > Gammaproteobacteria > Burkholderiales > Burkholderiaceae_E > UBA4615. The sequence goes on from JBILSK010000012.1 coordinate 10,348, forward strand.
AACTGATAGCGCAGTTGCACCGTGGCGCCCCGGGTGAAATCACTGACCAGATCAAACGAGGCGCTCTGCCCCGCCGCGATCACCTGGCCATTGCTCAGGCCCGTGAAACTGGCCACTACCGCCGAACCGGTGGTGAGGTTGACTGCGGACAGGTTGGTGACGGTGTAGCTGCGTCCCGCCGAGGCGGCCAGCTTGAACTGCGCAACGGTATGGCGCGTGGGGCATCCCGAGCCGGAGCAGGTCGAGTTCGATTGGGCGCTCGATGAGGTCGCAAACGGCCAGGCCTGCAGGCTTTCCTGGGTCCCGCCAACGAACGAGGTCTGAATCGAATAGAGCGACAGGGTCGGTGCCGTGACCGTGATCGTCACAGTTGATACGGCACTGTCGAGCTGACCGTCATTGACCACCAGACTGGCGACATACAGGCCCGCGAGGTCGGCGACCAGACTGGGAGAGACTGCGCTTGCAGACGACAGGACCGCGGTGCTGCCGCTGGGGCGCGAGGTGAGCGTCCAGCGATAGGAGAGCGTGTCGCCATTGGCGTCGGTGCTGCCGCTGCCATCGAGCGTGACGCTCGCGCCGGTCAGCACGCTCTGGTCGCTGCCCGCGCGGGCCACCGGTGCTGCATTGGCGGTGCTGGCGGTGAGCGTGACCTCGGCGGGTGCGCTGTCGCTCTTGCCGTCATTGACCACCAGACGCGCGACATAAGTGCCGGCGCGATCGGCGATGAAGCTGGGCTGGGCCGTCTGGGCCCCGGACAGGGTGGCGGTGCTGCCGGCAGGCCGGGTGGGCAGGGACCATTGCCAGGTGAGTGCGTCGCCATTGGCGTCGGTGCTGCCGCGGCCGTCCAGGCTGACCTGGCTGCCGGTCAGCACACTCTGTGCCGAGCCTGCGTTGGCGACCGGTGCGGCGTTGAGCACCGATGCGACGAGAGTGACTTGCGAGGCCGTGCTGCTCAGTGTGCCGTCGCTCACCACCAGTGTGGCGACATAGGTGCCGGGGGCGTCGAGCTGCAAGCTCGGGCGAGGCGAGGTCGACGCGGGCGGCACCAGCACCGCGCTGCTCAGTGCGGGACGCGTGCTCAGGGTCCAGGCGTAGCTCAGTGCGTTGCCGTCCGGGTCGAAGCTGCCGCTGCCGTCCAGCGTCACGGTGCTGCCGGCGACCACGCTCTGATTCGATCCGGCCACGGCGGTCGGCGCGCGATTCGAGACGGTGGGCACATCGGTGTTGCCCGAGCCTGTGTCGCTTCCGCCCCCACAGGCATGCAAGGTCGCCGCAAGACAGGTGAACAAGGCAGCCCGCAGCGCGAGAGGAAGGGTTCGGGAACAGTTCATGATTGGCCTCATGTAAGCGTGTGAAAGGCGATGGGTGAAAGCAAGGTCAGCGCAGGGCGGCTTCGCTTTGCGGGTCGTCGGTATCGGGGGGATCGATGTAGTCGCGCAGGTCGTTTTCCAGTCGTCGCTGCAGGCCGTCCGGGCTGACGATGCGGATGTTCGGAATCCAGTAGCGAACGTGCGGGAACACCTGGTTCAGGTGGCCGACCCGGGTCGAGACAATCAGCCCCTCGTCATCGAGTTCCTGCAGGATCACTTGATGGGCGATGAGCTGATGGCGCTTGAAGGCAGGCGCCACCTCGGGCGAGACACGCAGTACGACCTCGAAGACAGACTCTGTGAGGTCGTGCGCCTCGACATCCGGTGCCGAACCATCGAGGGTGAGCGCGAGCCTGGGTTTCAGGAGCGGATCGACGTCCGGCCCGCGAAGACGCGCCCCGCGCCCCAGGTAGGCCGGGTCCAGTCGGTACCGACCCTCCACCTTCTCCAGGGGCAGGTATCCAAAGCGATCGTTGAGGTCGCGCTGGATGGTGCGCAGGTTGACCCCGAATTCCTCCGCCAGTTGCCGGGGGTCGAGACGCTCGCCGCGATTGAGTTTCACCAGCATCATGGCCAGACGACGCACGAGCGTGTCGTGACCTGAGCGGGTCGAATCTTTGCTCATCGTCGTGCGTCAGAACGGCACGCGACGAACTGATCGGGCGGATGGGCCTTGATTGCCTGCGAGCGAGGCGGGCTGGCACATGGCAACTCCTTTCTTCATGGAAAAAGGAGTCTGAGGGGTGCCCGCGACAGGGTGTGTCGCGCCGCGCGGTAGCGGTGCCACGCGATTGCCCAAAAAGAAATCCGCTCCGGGAACAACCAGGAGCGGACAAGGTTGGATGAAATCCAGCCAGAGGAGAGACTTCAGTGTGGCGCGGTTAGACCCGGTTCAGTGTGCGGGA
>JBILSK010000290.1:0-3910 GCA_044372165.1 Burkholderiaceae bacterium
CTTTCTTGGAATGCCCTCAAGACCGATCAACCTATGGCGACTCGCAGGACTTGGACTTCTGGTAACAGGGCTAGCCATGACGCAACTCGTGCACGCCAGATCCTCCAGTTGAGGCATTGAGAGACGCGCCCTCCGTGCAGACTGTCCAGAGAGGACGAGCGTACGCAACCCATCGGTGACGATTTGTTCGGATCACCTTCATCATCGGCGCGACCGAGTCCGGAGGGGTTCTGTACTCGATCGATTCTGCTGACGACCTGGCGGGAGCCCTTGCCGTAGTCAGGCGGGCCTACGAGCGGATCACGGAGTAGCGTTCATTTGGTACGGCACGAAATCCGGACTCCGGCCCTGGACCTCTGGCGCCGTACCGCCCCCTCGGAAAGTCAGGAGGTTCTGAGACGTGGGGCCTCTGAGACGGGTTTTCGGGCCACCCGGCCGGGGTCGCAGTCAGGAGCCCACAGCAAAAAGCCCCGCATGGTGCGGGGCTCTGAGCGCCTTCCACGCCCGCTGAGCAGGTCAGAAGGACTTGTATTGGCGGAGCAGTGAAGGCTGTAGCACCAACTCGCTCAGGCCCCAAGGACACCGATGAGTGGTGGCGACGGGGATTCGAACCGGCGGCCTGTTCGACATTTTCGGCTCCACGGCAGCAGGATAGTTCAGCGCCCGGTTGACACTAAAATATGATGCTCGTAATATTTTGATAATGATGAAGCGGACTCCAACACGAAAAGAGTTGAGCCATCACCGCATCGTTGATGTGGCGGCGCGGGCCGTTCGACGCGCCGGGTACCGTGGCGTCGGGGTTGCCGACATCATGAAGGAGGCCGGTCTGACGCACGGTGGCTTCTATGCCCACTTCGAATCGCGCGACGCCCTGCTCGTCGAGGCGATGCAGCGCGCGGGTCAGGACAACCTCGTTTCCCTGTCGGATGGAATCGAGCGTCGCCTGCGGCAAGGCGGCACACGCTTTCGTGCGCTGGTAGAAACCTACCTGAACGACGCCCATATCGAGTGGACAGAGGACGGTTGCGTCATCGCCGCCCTGGCGTCCGAGATGACGCGTCAGCACGATGCGGTGCGCGACGAGGCCCGCCGACGCGTTGCCGCGATGGTCGATCTCGTGCGCGCAGCGTTGCCGAGCGGTGCGGACGATCGCGAGGCAGCCGTCGTGGCTTCGACGATGGTCGGCGCATTGCAACTTGCTCGCACCCTCGGCGCCGAAGCGGGTCGTGACATCCTGGCTCAAACGCGCCGGTCGCTGATCGAGCGCTACGACGGCAACACCCGAGGCTGACCAGCTCCGCCCGGTTGCGCGCAGGGAACATCACTTCACACCAAAATATGACGTACATCATATGAGAGGCCGACCATGAGAATCGAAAACGCCGTTGTGGCGACATTCCTCGCGAAAGATCCGGCGCAGCAGTTCACGCCCGACCTGTCTGCGTGCCCCGGCCTGTCGCTGCCGCGGAGGGTTTGAGCATGGCCACCGCGCACACGCCGCCGCAAGGCAGCACCAGGCCCTCGTCCCCCTGGCCCGTGTTCTGGGTTGCCAGCATCGCCACGTTCCTGGTGTCGCTGGACACGACGATGCTGTTCGCGGCCTTTGACCCGCTGCGGCATGCCTTCGCCGACGCCTCGGCGGCAGACCTGTCGTGGGTGCTGAACGCCTACACGGTGGTCTACGCGACCATGCTGATTCCCGCCGGCGGCCTCGCCGACACGCATGGGCGCAAACGCATCTTCCTCATCGGCGTGGTGCTGTTCCTGGCGGCTTCGGCGGCCTGCGGTCTGGCCGGCAGCGTCGGCTGGCTGATCGCCGCGCGTGTGCTGCAAGCCATTGGGGCCGCACTGCTGACCCCCGCATCGCTGTCGATCGTGCTGGCCGCGTTCCCGCAGACGCGGCGCGCGGTCGTCGTCAGCCTGTGGGGGGCAGTCGGCGGCCTCGCCGCCGCGGTGGGCCCGAGCGCGGGCAGCTTTGTGATCGACACCTTGGGTTGGCCGTGGGCGTTCTACATCAACCTGCCGCTGGGGGGTCTGGCGCTGTGGCGTGGCGCGGCGCTGCTGACCGAATCGACACGCGCCGGCGAGTTCCGGCGGGTGGACGGCGTCGGCATGGCGCTGCTGATGCTGGCCGTGGGCGCCGTCACGCTGGCGATCGTCGAATCCGAGGCACCAACCTGGAACCGCACCGAACTCGCCCTGCTCGGCGCAACGGGGCTCGTCGCTGCCGGCGCCTTTGTCGCCTGGGCGCGCAAGGCCCCGGCACCGCTAGTGGATCTCGCGCTGTTTCATCATCGAACCTACCGTTTCGTCAACGCTGCGACCCTGGTCTTCGGGGCGGCGTTCTCGATGATGTTCCTGACGTTCTTCTTCTTTATGATGAACGTCTGGCACTACAGCCTGCCGCAGGCCGGCCTGGCCGTGACGCCGGGGCCGCTGCTGGTGATGCCGACGGCCATCGTCACGGGCCGGCTTGCCACGCGGCTGGGCCACCGCCGCTTCCTGGTCGGAGGCTCCCTGCTGTACGCCTTCAGCAGTCTGTGGTTCCTGCTCGTGCCAGGCACCGAGGCGCAGTACGTCTCGCACTGGCTTCCCGGCCTGGTAATGAGCGGCATCGCGGTCGGCCTGGTGCTTCCGTCGTTATCAGCTGCAGCCGTCAACCGCCTCCCGGTGGCTCACTACGCAGTCGGCAGCGCCGTGAACCAGGCCATACGCCAGATCGGCTCGGTGCTCGGGGTGGCGCTCACGGTAGCGCTGCTCGGCCACGCGGCCCTGCAACGCAACGATTTCGATGCGCTCTACCTGCTGCACGGTGCGCTGGCGCTGCTGACGGGGTTGCTGTGCCTGCCCGTGGACACCCGGCCGCGACCCGCGCCGCATCCAGGAGAACCGGCCGAACCGCATCGTGCGCCAACCGCCTCTCAAACGTCGAGTCCCACATGAAAGACACCAACATGATCGAAACCACCCTGGATACTTGGCAGCGGCAGCTGGAGCAGGTCAGGCAGCGCAGGCGCGAACGCGGCATCGTCAAGCCGGGCCTCGCCAAACCCGAGCAGGTAAAGGGACTGACGGGCCTGCAGGTGATGAGGGCGCTGCTGGAGGGCGAGCTGCCCCACCCATACATGGCTGAGACCTTCGACTGCGAACTGATTGAGGTGGGCGACGGACACGCGATCTTTCAGGCCACACCGCAACTCAAGCACTACAACCCGCTCGGGTCTGTGCACGGGGGCTGGTATGCGACCCTGCTGGACTTCGCGCTGGGCTGCGCCGTTCAGACCCGATTGCCCGCCGGGACGGGCTACACGACCAGCCAGATCAATCTGAACATCGTCCGGGCTGCCCACACGAAGACGGGCCCGCTGCGCTGCGTGGGGACCGCCCTGCACGTCGGCCGCCAGGTCGGCACCTCGGAGGCCCGCATCGTCGATGTGGATGGAAAGCTGTATGCCCACGCGACGACCACGTGCGCGATCTTCGAAGTGCGGTAGTCAACCCTGTTGACTCGATGTCCACACTCAAGTCGCCCCAGTCAAGCGCCGGCCCTGTAAGCGCTCAATCGCCTGCTGAAGGGCCGATGCGACGCCCGAGCGTCACGAGCTAGGCTGAGGGAATGAAGAATTGAAAAAACTGGCGGAGGGAGGGGGATTCGAACCCCCGAAGGGCTGTTAACCCTTACACGCTTTCCAGGCGTGCGACTTAAACCGCTCATCCATCCCTCCGAGCGGCCGGATTGTACATCACCGCCGAAGCGCCTCTTCATTCATGGTCTGTCGGAAGCGCGACTGCCCGTCGACTGGCCGGTCTGGGGAAATCGGATGGCATCGACGAACGCCGCTGTCGCTGCCGCCGGTCGTGGTGTGAGCAGACTCACGATGATGATGACCGCGAACCCCACCGGCAC
>JBILSK010000291.1:0-3903 GCA_044372165.1 Burkholderiaceae bacterium
GGCGCCGTGATCAATCAGCTCTCGGCTCGTGTGGTCGGCCAGTCGGTCATGAACCACGAGCGCATCCGCGAGGAGCTGATGGGCCTGACCCGGCCGGGCGCCGGTGGCGTGGTTGGACAGGCGCTGGGCGCCATCGAGAACGCGCTGCTCGATGCCAAGGCCAAGACGCTCGGTGTGCCCTGCTACGAGCTGCTGGGCGGAAAGATGCGCGACCGCCTGCGGGTGTACTGGTCGCACTGCGTCACCTGGCGCGCCACCCGAATTCCGCACTACCAGCCCACCATCACCGACCGCGATGGGGTGCGCGCGCTGGCGCGCGAGGTTCGCGACCGGGGGTTCACCGCGCTCAAGACCAACATCTTTCGTTACGAGGACGGCAAGATCCTCGGCTGGGCGCCGGGTTTTGCGCGGCCGTTCTCGCCCGAGCTCAATGTCGACCGCAAGGTGCTCAAGGGCATTCGCGAGCACCTCGAAATCATGCGCGAGGCGGCCGGCCCCGATGTCGACATCCTGCTGGACCTCAACTTCAATGCGAAGACCGAGGGCTACCTGAAGATCCTGCGCGAGATCCGCGACCTGGACATGTTCTGGATCGAGATCGACACGCGCGACCCCAAGGCCCTGGCCTACCTGCGTTCGCATAGCGCGCACCCGATTGCCTCGTGCGAGACGCTGATCGGCGTGCAGCAGTTCCTGCCTTTCCTGCGCGAGCAGGCCATGGACGTGGCGATCGTCGACACGCCCTGGAATGGCGTGTGGCAGTCGATGAAGATCGCGGCGGCCGCCGAGGCCCATGAGGTCAACGTGGCCTGCCACAACTTCTATGGCCACCTGTGCACGATGATGAACGCGCACTTCTGCGCGGCAGTGCCCAACCTGCGCATCATGGAAGTCGACATCGATCGCATCGCCTGGGACCACGAGATCTTCACGCACGTGCCCGAGTATGTCGACGGCCATCTGATCATGCCGGACCGCCCGGGCTGGGGCACCGAGCCGAACGAGGCAGCGATTGCCAAGTATCCGCCGCTGGCCTCGCACGGCCTGATGGGACCGCCGCGCTCGCAGACCGCCACCGCCTGACACGATGAAGAACGAACCCGTCGATGTCCTGATCATCGGGGCCGGGGCCTCGGGCGCTGCAGTGGCCTGGAGCCTGGCCGACACCCGCATGCGCATCCTGTGCCTGGAGCAGGGCGATTGGGTCAAGCCGAGCGAGTTTCCGAGCAACGGACGCGATTGGGAGGCGCGCGCAAGCGGCGATTTCCACGTCAACCCGAATCGTCGCGCCCGGGTCACCGACTACCCGATCAACGAGGACAATTCGCCGATCAAGGTGGCCAATTTCAATGGCGTCGGGGGCGGCACGGTGCTCTATGCGGGCCACTTCCCGCGCCTGCACCCATCGGACTTTCGCGTGCGCTCGCTCGATGGCGTGGCCGACGACTGGCCGATCAGCTACTCGATGCTCGAACCCTGGTTTGCGTTGAACGACCGGATGATGGGCATTTCCGGCTTGGCGGGCGATCCGGCCTATCCGCCCAAGGAGGCGGTGATGCCGCCGGTACCCATGGGGCGCTGCGGCATGAAGCTGGGTCGGGCAGCCAATGAGCTGGGCTGGCACTGGTGGCCCTCGGACACCGCGATGGCCACGCGCGACTACGAAGGCCGCGCGAAATGCATCAACCTGGGCCATTGCATGGGCGGCTGCGCCCAGGGGGCCAAGGCGAGCACGGATATCACCTACTGGCCCGAGGCGATCCGACAACGGGTCGAGTTGCGCACGCGCTGCCGCGTGCGCGAGATCACCACCAACGAGCAGGGGCTGGCCAGCGGCGCGATCTACTTCGATGCCGATGGCGTCGAGCAGTTCCAGCCGGCCGAAGTGGTCATCGTTGCCTGCAACGGCATCGGCACGCCGCGCCTGCTGCTCAATTCGGCCAGCGCGCGCTTTCCCGATGGCCTGGCCAATTCGAGTGGCCTGGTCGGGCGCAATCTGATGTTCCATCCCTACGCCTCGATCCGTGGCTATTTCGACGAGCCACTCGATGGCTATCGCGGCCCGCACATCCACAGCTGGTGCCATGAGCACTACGAGACCGATCGGTCGCGTGGATTCGTGAGGGGCTACTCCTTCCAGATGAATCGGGGCCAGGGCCCGGTGGGCACAGCAGTAAGCGCCATGGCGGCCGGTCTGCTGCCCTGGGGCGCCGGGCATCACGAGGCCTTTGGTCGCCTGTTCGATCGCAGCATCTCGATTGCCGCGATCTGCGAGGACCTGCCCGAGCTGCACAACACCGTGACGCTCGACCCGGTGCTCAAGGACGCGCACGGCATCGCGGCACCGAAGATCGATTACACGCTGAGCGACAACAGTCGTCGGATGCTCGATCACGCCATCGGCACGGCAACCCAGCTCATGCGCACGGCAGGGGCACGGGAGGTCGCCAGCCTGTCGCCGATTCTCTACGGCGGCTGGCACCTGCTGGGCACGGCGCGCATGGGGACCGATCCCGAGCGTTCGGTGGTGAACGAGTGGGGACGCAGCCACGATGTGAAGAATCTGTTCATCGTCGATGGCAGCGTGTTCGTCACCTCGGGGGGCGTCAACCCGACCTCGACCATCCAGGCGATTGCCCTGTGGGTGGCGGACAACATCAAGAAGCGGCTGGCGAACCTGTTCGACTAACCCGTTCGGATGGGCCGGTCCGATATGGCGACCGGCCAGCAGGACAGGTGCCCGACTGTCCGCTGCGCATTGAGCGCTTCGGAGTGGAGGTGCGCCAATGGCGTGTTTCCGACTCCGCCGCTCGGCTCATCGATGCTGCCCGCACGCCTGAACCCCTCGTTTCCCGAGCCGAGCGAAACGGTGCGCGCTCCAACCGGGCCTGCATCCTCATCCCCGACAAGTCCGTCGCCCCGGCTGTGCGAACTCGACGGCATTCGTGGTTGGGCCGCTTTGTCGGTCCTGGTCTTCCATCTGGCGTGGGAGCTCTTCGGTGCCGTCTTGCCGGCATTTCGGACGCCTGCCTTGCGTTTTCTGCTCGACGGGAACCTGGCCGTCTGCGTGTTCTTCGTGCTTTCGGGCGATGCCCTGTCACTGGGCTTTACCTCGCTCGGCGGGCGCGGAGTGTCGGCATCGATGATTGCCAAGCGCTACTTCAGGCTGGTCGGGCCGATCTTCTTTTCATGCGCGATCGTCTGGATGTTGATGCATTTCGGATGGGTCCATGCGCACGCGGCCGCTCCACGGGTTCAAAGCGAGGAGTGGCTGGGCAGCTTTCTGCGCTTTGAGGAGTCCCTGCGCAGTCTCTTCGGCTACGGGATGCTGGGCGTCTTCGTCAAGACCGATGGCGAGGTGTCCTACAACCCGTTCCTGTGGCCGATGGGTCTGGAATTGATCGGGTCCTTGATCGTGTTTGCGGTGGGCAGCATCTGGACGCGCCTGCGCGCGCCCGCCACCGTATTGGGTGTCTCGGCGGCATGGCTCGCATTGCTGGGGTCCAATCTGTCGCTGTTCTTCCTGGGGATGCTGTACGGCGTGCTGCGTGCCCGTGGCTTCTTCGTGCAGGTGCAGAAGCTCCGTCTCAATCGAGTGCTGATTGCCATGATGCTGGCAGGCCTCGTGCTGCTCGACCCTCTGGCCGATGCGTGGTCGATCCGATCGCACCGTCTGCTCATCCTGATGGCTGCTCTGACGGTCTTCGCCTGTTACGGGTCTGCCGACATCATTCGATTCATGAGCAACCCGCTGTCGAGCTTTCTCGGGCGCGTGTCCTTCCCGATGTACGTGCTGCATTTCGCTGTGCTGGTCAGCCTGACCTCCTGGATGATCGTGGCCGGTGAGCCTGTGTTCGGACTGACCATCGAATTTGCGCTGGGGGTGATCGCGATCAGTGTGGT
>JBILSK010000292.1:0-3898 GCA_044372165.1 Burkholderiaceae bacterium
CGCCACAGCGCAGACGCAGGAAGCCATGGGCCAGGATCCCGCACTCGAGGAACGCGTCGAACTCGTCCTTGATGAACTGCGGCAGCTGCGAGCCGGTGGCGGCCTCGGTGTGCGCGATGAAGCTGGCAGGATGCCAAGGACGCTTTTCTCGATTTCTGGGCCGTAGCGGCCGACGACCAGCGCCGCACACGGCCTGGTTTGTATCACGCCAGGTTTCTCGAGGGCCCCGGCGGACGACGCGTACAGATCATCGTGCTGGATACGCGCTGGTGGTGCAGCGCCCTCAAGCCCACCGATCAGCGGGATGCATTGGGTAAAGAGCGCTACCTGCCCGACCGCGACCCTTCCAGGACGATGCTCGGCGACGATCAGTGGCGCTGGCTGGAGGGGCGCTTGCGAGCGCCTGCCGACGCTCACCTGATCGTCAGCAGCATTCAGGTGCTGGCTGAAGGGCACGGCTATGAGCGCTGGGGCAATCTGCCGCTGTAACGTCATCGATTCCTGCGCACCGTACGCCATAGCGGAGCGCGTGGCGTGGTGATCGTGTCGGGCGACCGGCACATCGGCGCGATGTACCGCGATGCGACCGCCGATCACCGATCTGTCTTGTGGGAAATGACTTCAAGCGATGTCACACATCCCTGGACCAGCGCCAACGAACCGGGCCCCAACCGGGTCGGACCCCTGGTGCGCGAGACACACTACGGCCTGGTGTCGTTTGACTTGGCTGCTGGCATGCTGACCCTGTCTTTGCGCGGTCTGGACAATCAGACCTTGCAGGAGCACAGCGTGTCGATGCTAGGACGCACGGTCGGGTGAGTGGCTTGGCCGGCAGAGGAAAAGCGCATCGCACGACTCACTACACCAACCGAATCGATCAAAACCCCAAAAAACGGCCTGATGGCTGTCGTTGACTTCGTGTTTGTCCCACCTTAGGCTGATTTCCCTTGCGTCGGTTGTAACGCTGGCGCGACGTTCTAATCGAGATTCGTTCAAGCTTCTAGGCCTCCCTCATGACGCCTACCCACACTTTCCCGACACGGCTGTTGCGCGTCCTCGGTGCAGCGCTCGCTGGGATGCTCGTCCTGGCGGCCTGCGGCGATTCGTCGCCATCCCCCGCAACCGTACTGATGGGCAACACCCGGGGAAATAACGTCGTCAGCCTGAACAGCAGCACCGGTGCCTATCTCGCCGATTTCATCGCCGCAGGCAGCGGCGGTCTGTCGGACCCAGACGGTCTGACCTTCGGCCCCGATGGGCATTTTTATGTGAGCAGCGGCACGAACACCAGCGGACAGATCCTGCGCTATCACGGCAAGACCGGGGCCTTCATCGACGTGTTTGCCCAGGGCAACGGCATGAAGCGCCCTTATGGCAATGCGTTCGGTCCCGATGGACATCTGTACGTGGCGAGCTTTCGCAGCGACCAAATCCTGAAATTCGATGGCAAAACCGGGGCGTTTCTGAGCGTGTTTGCCCACGGCAACGGAACCGCCGAAGGGCTGCTCAATGGGCCCAACGAGCTGTCCTTCGGCCCCGATGGTCATCTGTACGTGAGCACTCAGGGCAGCGTCGCCGATGGAAATGGCGACATCACCTACGAGTTCGACAGCCAGATCCTGCGCTACAACCTGCAAACCGGCGCGGGCGAAGTGTTCGCACGTCAACCGCTACCCACGCCCAAAGGCAATGACTACGTCAGCTTCCTGGGGCTGGCCTGGGGACCCGACGGTTTGCTCTACACCTCCGATTTCGCGGGCGGCATACGCAGTTACGACCCTCGTACCGGCCAACTCCTGAATACCATCGACACTGGCGCACTCTTCGGCGGCAGCATCCCCACGACACTGGGTAGCCTGAGCATCATCGGCCAGAAGCTCTACTTGCCGGTTTTCAACGAAGACAACACCGGAGTCGTCGCCAACGGCCTGGCCACCTGCGACATCCCGGCGGCAACCTGCAAGCTGGTGATTCGAGACGACGTTCACTTGTCGCGCCCGATCGGAATTACGATCGCACGCTGAGGGAAGCTTTCAAGGAAGGCGTGCGCTAGGTAGAACTGGCCGAGCGTACCGCCAGGACTTGCCGATCAGGCTCGGGTCCGCACAACTGACCCTTGCAAGCTCAGAACTGATAGATCGCCGAGACGATGCCATAGCTGAAGCGGGCGAAGTTATAGACCTTGTCGTTGTCGGCGCCGCCATCGAGTACTCGCAGGCCTGCGGTCAGCGTCAGGTTGGGATTGAGCTGATAGCCCACCTTCGCCGAGAAATCCACGGCTCGGCCCTGGGGTGATCCGAGGGCGTCCAGATCGAGAATCAGGCGCCAGCGCTCCGAGAAGCGTCGCTCAGCCCAGGCGTTGAGCAGTGGTACGAAGCCCACATTTGAGTAGCTCGAAGAGATCCCGCCCTGATCAAGGGCTATCTTCGCCTGGCGGATGTTTCCCGTGACACCGAGCTTGATGGTCCAGTCTCGATCCTGAAAGACCCGGTAGCGCCAAGTGGCTCGATAGGAGTTGAATCGGTACGTGATGTTGGTGGGGCTTGCCGCATTGAAGCTGGCGCCGTTGAAGCTCACCAGGCCCGCCAGGGTTCCGGACTCATTGAAACCGAATGGCGCCACAAGAAAGCGCAGTTCCTGCCGATCGTTAAGTGCCCAAGTGAAATCGACCCGCGCGGCCGGGACCGGGCCGGAACCGACCGTGTCAGCAATGGAGAATCGCGTGCCGGAGGCGTCATTGGGTATCTGGACGTCATTGCGCCCCTGCCAGGCGAAGGCCGGTTCCACTTCCAGGCTAAACCGATTGGGAATCTCGGCGGCATGTATCGCAGTCATCGGAAACACCCACAACACGCCAGACAGCCCGACGATCACTCGGATCGACATTTCATCCCTCCTGAAGTCCAAGACTTCGTAACCCAAGCTTGTAGCTTGGCACCACGACCCCCCTTGATCGCCGCGAATCGCCGTGTTCAGATTTCCGGAGCCGGCTCTCGTCTGCGCGGCCCCCGAGTCTCAGTCGATCAGTGCCGAGGCGAATTCCTCGGCACTGAAGGCCTGCAGGTCTTCGATGCCTTCGCCCACGCCGATGAAATAGACCGGGATTGGTCGCTCTCGTCGGGTGTGAGCGAGCGCCGCCAGGGCGCCGCCCTTGGCGGTGCCGTCGAGCTTGGTGACGATCAGCCCGGTGAGTTGCACCGCATCGTCGAAGGCCTTGACCTGCGACAGCATGTTCTGGCCGGTATTGCCGTCGAGCACGAGCAGCACTTCGTGCGGCGCGCCGGTCATCGCCTTGCCGATCACGCGGCGCACCTTCTTCAGTTCGTCCATCAGATGGGTCTGGGTGGGCAGCCGCCCGGCGGTGTCCACCATCACGACCCCGGTGGCGCGTGCGCGTCCGGCACTGACGGCATCGAAGGCGACTGCGGCCGGATCGCCGCCTTCCTGGGCGATCACATCGACCTCGTTGCGGCTGCCCCACTGGGCGAGCTGTTCGCGGGCTGCGGCTCGGAAGGTGTCGCCCGCGGCCAGCAGCACGGCCTTGTTCTCGCGGTGCAGGTGCCGCGCCAGCTTGCCGATCGAGGTGGTCTTGCCCGCCCCGTTCACCCCGGTAATCATCATCACCACGGGCAAGGCACGATCGATGTCCATCGGTTGTTCGAGCGGCAGCAGGACCTCGACCAGCAGCGCACGCAGCGCGGCCTTGACTTGCGAAGCCTCGGTCAGGCTGTTGCGCTTGACCCGTTCCCGCAGGGCATCGAGCAGCCACTGAGTGGTCTCGACACCGGCGTCGCTCATCAGCAGGGCGCTCTCGAGCTCCTCGAAGAGCGCGTCATCGACCTTGACGCCGATGAACAGGCTGGACAGGTTGCCGCGGGTGCGAGACAAGCCCTGCTTG
>JBILSK010000294.1:0-3885 GCA_044372165.1 Burkholderiaceae bacterium
CGCTGCTCGATCTGCCGCCCGGCATTGCCGAACCCATCACCTTTCCGGTCACGCTCACCGCGAGCAGCTCGGGGGTCACGAGCACTGCCAGCGCATCCATTCTGATAGACCCCTTCGGACCGCTGACACCGCTGGTGAGCCCCTCGGCACAGAGCGTAGTGACCGGAGACGCGGCGTCGGTCAGCGCACGCTTGACCGCATCCACGCCAGTTGGCGCATTGCCCCGGACGCTGTACTACAAGTGGACCGTCGCGAGCGTCAGCTCACCCGGCGTGCCCGTGCTGCTGGGCGGCGACAACACGGCCACAGTCGGCTTCGTTACGCCGACAGCGCCCGCCGACACCACCATCGTGCTTCGGGTAGCCATGGGCTATTACCCGATCAGCGTGAGCAACCCCGGGGTGTACTTTGTCGATTCGGTGGTGGTGATCAATGCAGCGCGCTGAAGCGCGGTGCGTGATGGGCGCCTGCTAGAAGCGCCTCTTTCCGACCTCGATCCGATCTCCGAGCGATCGGTCGAGGGCCGATCGGATGCGATACGGGATCCACCGTGACACCCGGTCCTGCAGCGCGCGCAGTCTTGCTCCGGGGACAGCCTTCGAGCCGCTCAGCGCCGCCCGGGCCACATCCAGACCTTCCCACTCGACCGTCCCCACGACACTCTCCTGTTCGTACCAGATATTCCCGTAGAGCTGAGTACGTTGCGTCTTCAGATGGTCGTAGTCAGCCTTCACGCCGTGCAAGGTGTCATTGGACGGTGCAAACAGAACGATGCTGTTGTTCCGCTCCTGCCGGATCACGGTCTCGGCCCAATTCCAGGGCACCCAGGCCCGGTCGAACTGGGGATTGCCTTCCCAGAACTGCTGCACGTAGGACTTCGACCGAGTCAATCGCATGTAGTGCGTGTGGAAATCCAGTGACTCGGAGTCGTGCCACGGATTGATGTTGACCATGAAGGTGACGGCCTTCTTGCGAATGTCCGGATGCGGGCTGATCTCGTAGCCGTCGAGATACTTCTGGATGCCTCCATCAGTGAAGCAGGCAGAAAGATCAACGCCGAATTTCTTTGCAACCGCCTGGTTGAAGGCCTCACCCACGACGAACTGCCTGAGGGCGCTCAGGACGGGAGACTGAACCTCGTACAGCCGCAGGGCCATGCCGAAGCCCTCGCACGCGGAGTGATGGCTGATGTTCCGGCCGCGCTCATGCCACGCGATGTAATCGGCCTTGTCCGTGACACACCCGGGAAACGGGATGACCTTGAAGCCCTTTTCGTAGAGACCTCGGATCAGCTGATCGTCATCCCGCGCGATCGGCGGTCGGATCTCCTCGCTGCCGACGATTTGCGCAAAATGCTCCGCGGAGAAGAAATCCTCGATGTAGACATGCCGGAACGGCTCGCTCGAGAACGGAGCACTCACGACCTTCTCGATCAGGTAGCCAAAGTCATGGGCTGGCTTGCAAGGCGAGGCCCGTTCAATGCAATCCACGTGATCGACGCTGTGCAACATTCCGACTTCCACGATTCGGCAAAAGTCACAGCCCCGTTCAGAGGCTGAATTGATCCGAGATTTTCCCGACTGCCTCAGGCCATGTCTGCATGATCGGACGGGTGGCACCCGAGCCCGGCGCAGCGGTCAAGAGGCCGGCATCAGGTCTTGGAAATGACCGTCGGAAGCCGCGCACGTGTCATCGAACCGACCGTCGAGCGGCACGGGGCAGTCTTCTGCCTCGACGAGCTTGCAGGAGATCGGTGAGCTTCGGAAGATGGCCTCGTGAGAGCATCGGGATGAACGAACCGATCGCTCTCAGCTCAAGGAAACATTCGCTTCATGAGACCCCCTGCTCGCCCCGTCCTCTACGGAATCCCGTTTTCACAGCCTGTGCGCACCGTGATCTGGCTGATGCTGCACAAGGACCTCCCCTTCACGCTGGTACCCGTCAACCCGGGATCAAAGTCAGAAGGAGGCAGTCGAAGCGAGGCCTATCTGGCGAAAAATCCGAGCGGTACCATTCCCTTGCTCGAGGATCCTGACAGCGGATTCGCCGTAGGCGAATCTCACGCGATCCTGTGCTACCTGAGCAACAAGCACGGCTGGACCGATGTCTATCCTGAACAGGCCGAGGCGCGCGCAAAGGTCGACTGGTACCTGCACTACCACCATCGAAATGTGCGGGATGCCTCGATCGGCATGGTCGCGCCTCGCATTCGCAAGGACCTCAACTTCCCCGAGGCCATCCAGAAAGGCGCGGTCTCGAATTTCACACGCGCAGTACGCACCCTGGAGACAGGCTGGCTTGCCCGCTCGCGCTTTCTGACCGGCGACGCGCCGACGCTGGCCGACTTCGCGGCGTATGTGGAGATCGGGCAGCTGCAACCCTGCTTCACCAACCTCTTCGACTTTTCGCCCTACCCCAATATTTCGCGCTGGCTTGCCGAGATGCAACAGGTCAAGGGTCACGACGAAGCCCACCTCGTGATGCGCGAACTGGGCGACATCAGCGTGAATGATCCGGAGATGTCGGCGGTGCGCAGTGCCAACGTGAAAGCGATGGCGGCACTGCGGCGGGATTGACACGAATGGTGAGCAAGACACCGCCTCGCACGAGGGCGCTGGAGTCCTCTGCCCCGGGCGCCTCAGGCCCGAGGCTGCTGCAAGGCGGCAATCCGCAGATGCGACACCGTCTCAGAGGAACCGATGATTCGTCTTTTCGTAGGCTTTGATCAACGGGAAGCAGTGGCCTATCACGCCTTCTGCCAGAGCGTGATCGAGACCTCATCCATGCCGGTTGCGATCACGCCCCTTGCGCTCAACACCCTGGCTGGCTACCGCGAAACGCACCGTGACGGCAGCAACGATTTCGTCTACTCCCGATTCCTGACGCCTTTCCTGGCTGGCTTCGACGGCTGGGCGATCTTTGCCGATGGCGACATGGTCTGCCAGGACGATCCGGCTGCACTGTGGGCGCTGAGGGATGACCGATTCGCGGTGCAGGTGGTGAAACACGACTACCAGACCCGGGCCGGCACGAAATACCTTGGCAACAAGAACGAAAACTACCCGCGCAAGAATTGGTCGAGCGTCATGCTGTTCAACTGCGGGCATCCGAAGCACCGGCGCCTCACGCCCGAATTTCTCCGAGCTCAGACGGGTCGCTTTCTGCATCGCTTCGAGTGGCTGGACGACGGTGACATCGGAGCGCTGCCCACGACCTGGAACTGGCTGACCACCGAATACGAAGACAAGCACGAAGCGAGCTTGCTGCATTACACGCTGGGCACGCCCTGCTTCAAGGATTACGAGGATGCGCCCATGTCCGAGGTCTGGCGCCGCGTCCATCGGCGATCCCAGGCTGGCATGGGTTCCTGAGCGGGGACAAGCCGCCACCTTGGCGTTCTCGATGAACTCCCATTGACCCGCGATCAGACAGCCATGCGCCGAGTGCTCGGTTTCCCAAGACATCGGACAACGGTGGGGCATACGTCCTCGCCGACCGGCCACGGCAGCACGCCACCCAGACGACGAGTGGCCCTGGTGGGCAGTGCACCGCTTGCGCGGGACATGTCACTGCTGATCGATTCCTGCGACATCGTCATTCGATGCAACGAGGCCAAGACCCTGGGCGGGCATGCCGGCTCCCGAACCGATGTGCTGTGCGTCACCAACACGGGGAGCCCAGCCCAGCGAATCATCGCCGAACAGTCGATTCGGCGCTCGCCCCGGTTTCCGGCCTTGTCAGAGGTCTGGTTTCCGCGTGAAAGTCACGTTCACCTGCGCGCCCTGGAAGCATCCGGCTTTCAGATCTCGTCGTCCGAATTTGAAGATCGCTCGCAGGACATCCTGACCGCCAACGGCCTGGGCGACGATATCGCGGTCACGTACT
>JBILSK010000293.1:0-3885 GCA_044372165.1 Burkholderiaceae bacterium
CACCGGCTACGCCTTTCCGGAAATGCTGTGCGACGTGGTGAGTCGCACCGAGGCGGGTGAGCGCGAAGCGGCGCATGACATCTTCGATGCCCACCTGCCGCTGCTGCGCTATGAACAGCAGCCAGGCGCCGGTCTGGCGGTTCGCAAGTACATCCTGTGGCGCCGCGGGCTGATGTCGAGCGCCGCGATGCGTGCGCCCGCCGGCAAGATGAGCGCGGCGGCGCGGGGCGAGGTCGAGCATCTGCTGGTCCGTCTGGCCAGACATGATGCACGTGCCCGGTTGGCCGCGGCCTGATCGACCCTGAGGGGGCAGCGACGCCGGGTGTGCGGCGTCGCGTGCCGGGCCTTGGTTTACTTCAGCTCGAAGCCCAGCGCCTGAATCTCGGCAACCAGCTTGTCACGACCCGACAGGCTGCCCGTGCCGGCGACGCGCTGGCTGGACTGCGTCGACCAGGGCGTCAAGGCCATCTTCTGCCCAGTCTGGAAGGCCTGGATCACCGCGTCATAGGCCTCGATGCGGGCCACTTCCTGCTCGGGGGGCACGCCGTAGGTCTCGCGATACAGGATGGTGTCCTGCTGCAGGCGCGGCTTGATGCCGGCGGGCCGTGCCGGGTCGGGGCGACCAAGCGTCATCCCGAAGACTGGGAAGACCCGCTTGGGCAGCTTCAGTTCGGCGGCGACCTGCGCCGGCAGGTTGCGCATCGCACCGATGTAGCAGCTGCCCAGGCCCAGTGACTCCGCAGCCAGGACCGCGTTCTGCGCGGCCAGCGCGGCGTCGATCGCGGCCACCAGGAACATCTCGGTGTAGCGGTTGGCGTCCGAGGGCAAGCTTGCGCGCTGCGCGGTGCGATCGAGTCGCGACAGGTCAGCCAGCCAGATCAGCAGCATCGGCGCTTCCTTGATGTGCGCCTGCGCATTGGCATGCTGAGCCAGGCGTGCCTTGCGCTCCGGGTCCTCGACCGCGATCACGCTCCAGGTCTGCAGGTTGGAGGAGGTCGCTGCCGACTGCGCGGCCGCCATCAGGTAATCCAGCGTGCCGGCAGGAAGGGGATCCTTCAGGTAGGCGCGCACCGTGCGGTGGGCCATCATCAGTTCCAGTGCGGCGAGCGCGCCGGCGGTCGGGGCGCTGGGGGCCTTGGCATCGGCGCCGTAGCGCTCCTGCCAGAGTGCGTCGAATGAGCTCATGGGTGGGGTTCCTTGAAGGGGGGGTCAGGAGGGGTCCTTGTCGCGCTCGCGATAGTCACCGTAGCCCTTGTCGCGTTCGCTCAGCAGGGTCGACACGCTCTGGCCATCGCGGCGAAAGCGGGTCATGTAGGCCTTGCTGGATTCGGTCTGGAAGGCCAGCGCCTGGATTTCGGTGCCGGCACGAATCGCGGCCCGTATGCCCATGATTTCCATGGCGCGATGCACGCTGCGTTTGTTGATCGCGGCCAGGTCGCTGGGCAGCAGGGCCACGCGCTCGGCGACTGACAACACCTTGTCTTCCAGTTCGTCCGCCGGCCAGGCGCGATTGGCCCAGCCTTGCTCGGCCGCCTCGCGGCCCGACAGGGAGTCGCCGGTCAGCATCGATTCCATCGCCTGGCGCATGCCCATCATCCAGGGATGAAACTGCATGTCGGGCGGGCTCATCAGACGCACTGGCGGATAGCCGATCTGCGCATCGTCGGCGACATAGACCAGATCGCAGGCGGTGGCGAGTTCGGTGCCACCCGCCAGGCAAAAGCCATGGACCTGAGCGATCACCGGCTTGGCCAGGTCCCAGATCCGGAACCAGCCGTCCACGACATGTCGTGACCAGTTCCCCAGCCCGCCTGCGGTGTGATACGGCTGGTGCTGCTGGTTGTTGGCCGACAGGTCGTAGCCGGAGCAGAAGGCGGGGCCGGCGCCGCGAATGATCGTGACCTTCACTTCCGGGTCGCGGTCGTGCGCTTCCAGTGCAGCGAAGAGTTCGCCGCGCAGGGCGTTGTTGAGCGCGTTGCGCTTTTCGGGACGATTGAGGGTGATGCGACGGACGCCGGGCCGAGGGGTGTCGACCAGGATGTGAACCGGACTGCTCATGAGGGTCTCCTTGGCTGAATGCGGCGACCCGGCTGTGGGCAAGGCGCGCATCCTGCATGGTGTGCCGCATGGTAACCGAGCGGCCCGGCATTCGAGGCAGGACTGGAACGCACGGCCATGCGTTGGTTTGACAGTGCGACAAGCCGGCCGATAGGCTCGGCTGCACGAGTGAACCGGTCCCCCTGCAAGAGGGGGCCTCGAATTGAACATCGCACGACGAGCCTCCGAATGGCAGGCGCGCGCAGGAGACCGCTTCGTGAAACCCTGGATGATCACCGCCCTGGTGGCGCTTGCCGCCGCACTGCCTCTGCCCTCGTTGGCCCAGTCCTCTGGCGACAAGCCAATCAAGATGGTGGTGCCCTATCCGCCCGGAGGCTCGACCGACCAGGTGGCCCGATTCATTGCCAGCAAGCTCGGCCCGGCGCTGGGGCGCACGGTGGTGATCGAAAACCGCGGCGGGGCCTCCGGCATGATCGGTGCGGAGCAGGTGGCGAAGTCGGCACCCGATGGCAACACGCTGCTGATGACTGCGAGCGGTCCGCATTCGATCAATCCCAGCCTGTTTCCCAAGATGTCCTACGATCCGGCCAAGGACTTCACGCCTATTGTCCTGACGGCGGTCTATCCGCTGCTGATGGTGGTGCCTGCCGATCATCCCGCCAAGGATGTGCGCGAGTTCATCGCCTGGGCGAAGGCCCGCAATGGTGCGGCCAACTACTGTTCGATCGGACCGGGTACGCCGTCGCATCTGGCAGGAGAACTCTTCAAGTCCATGGCGGGCGTGCAGATGACCCATGTGCCCTACAAGGGCAGCGCCCAGGCGATCACCGATGCCATCGCCGGCCAATGCGCGGTGCTCTTCGACAGTGCGCTGTCCTCGGGCCCGCAGGTCAAGGCGGGCAAGCTGCGCGCGCTCGCGATCGGGTCCAAGGACCGGGTGGCGTCGTGGCCCGCGCTGCCCACGGTCTCGGAGGCCGCGCTGGCCGGCTACGAGGCCTACACCTGGACTGCGCTCGTGGCCCCCACCGGTACGCCCCCCGAGATGATCACCCGGCTCAATGCCGAGACGGTCAAGATCCTCGGCTCGGCTGAATACCGCGAGAAGCTCGACGCCCAGGGTGCGATCCCCGGGGGCGGAAGCCCGGCGCAGCTGGGGGCTTTTGCCGAGAGCGAGACTCGCAAGTGGGGCAAGCTCATCCGCGACGGCAACATCAAGCCCGAGTAAGGCGTCCCACGTGTCACCTCGTCCGCTGTCCAGTGCCCAGGTCTTGCTCACCAACCCGATCGACCCCGAGGTGACCGAGAGCCTGGCCCGCCAGGTGCGCCTGACGGTCCTGGCCGACCCCACGCCCGATGCCGTGCGACAGGCGGCGCGTGAGGCCGATCTGATCATCGTTCGTGCCCCGCTGCCCGACGATGTCTTCGAGCAGGGGCCGAGGCTGCTGGGGGCCATCCGGCACGGCGCGGGGGTCGACATGATTCCGGTCGAGCGGGCAAGCGCTGCCGGGGTGATCGTGGCCAATGCACCGGGCGCGAACGCGCAGACGGTAGCCGAATTCGTGCTGGCCCAGCTGCTGCAGCTGGCGCGCAGAACAGGCCGCATCGATGCCGCCTTGCGCGCCCAGGGCTGGGCGCAGGCGCGTGCCATCGCGGACAGCGGCTGCGACCTGGGTGGCCGCACCCTGGGCATCGTAGGGGTGGGGGCGATCGGCTCCGCCCTGGCTCGCATGGCGGGGGCGGGGCTGTCGATGCGGGTGCTGGGGCAGCGTCGCAGTGACGGACCGATGCCGCAGGGGGTGCAGCGCACGAGCCTGCCCGAGCTGCTCG
>JBILSK010000295.1:0-3883 GCA_044372165.1 Burkholderiaceae bacterium
AATTGGCCCGGTACCTGTTTCGCCTGGCTGGCGCCCCCGCCCCCCGAGGCGATGCGCCCCAGATTCCGCTGAGCCCGCGCCAGAGCGAGGTGCTCAAGCAGCTCTCGCTGGGCAAGAGCTATCTGGAAGTGGCTGCAGAACTCGGCGTGTCACTGTCCAGCGTGCAGTCGCACATTCGCGGCCTGTATCGAAAGTTGGGCGTACGCTCGCAAGTGCAGGCCGTCAACCGTGCACGGGATGTGGGACTGATCTGAGCCAGACCGGTTCGATGCACTGGCGTGAACTCGGCGCGCGCCGCACTGCCTGACGCTCAGTCGACGGTTGCGCCCGAGGCCTTCACGATTCCGGCCCACAGTTTCAGGTCGTCGCGCAGCAGCTTGTCGAGTTCGGCCGGGGTGCTCGGCGCCGCCTCGGCCCCCTGTGCTGCCAGCCGAGTCTGATAGTCGGCCGAATTCACCACCTTGGCGCCTTCGGCCGCAATGCGATCGACGATGGCGCGCGGCGTGCCGGCCGGGGCAAAGAGCCCGTACCAGGAGTTGGCATGGAAGCCCGGCAGGGTTTCGTTCAGCGTGGGCATCTCCGGTGCAAGCTTGGTGCGCTTTTCAGTGGCCACACCGATCACCTTGAGCTGCCCCGACTTCACGAAGGGCATCACGCCCGGAAAGCTGCCGAAGGTGATCGGTATCTGGCCGGCGACCACATCGGTGGCCGCCGCGGCCGCCCCGCGATAGGGAATGTGCACCAGGTGCAGGCCGGCCCGCTGATTGAGCATCACGCCCAGCAGATGGTTGAGCGTGCCGTTGCCGGCCGAGGCAAAGTCGATGCGCCCGGGGCGCGTCTTGGCGTAGTCGATGAGTTCGCGCAGGTTCTTCGCCGGAAACGCGGGATTGGCCACCAGCAGGTAGGGCGCCGTGCCCACCGTCATCACTGATTCGAAATCGCGCAGGGGATCGAAACCCGGATTCTTGAAGAGCGCCGGATTGATGGTCTGCGCGCTTTGCGCGGTGAGCAGCAAGGTGTGGCCATCCTTGGCCGCGCGCGCGGCCTGCGCGGTGCCGACATTGCCACCCGCCCCGGTGCGATTTTCGATCACCACCGGCTGATTGACGGCCATCGACAGGCGCTGCCCGAACGCACGAGCGACCGTGTCGTTCGCCCCGCCGGTGGCCTGGGGCACAACGAGGATGATCGGCTTGGTCGGCCAGACTTCCTGCGCACGCGCCGCGCCAGGCAGCACTGCGGGCAGGGCCAGCGGCAGACTCAGCAGGCGTCGGCGTGTCAAGTGGATGTCGGGACGGGAACGGGTGGGTTTCACGGATGTCATGGCAATGAGCCTCCTGCCTGGTTTCTGGTGACGCCGAGCGCCCGCCCTCTCAACGACCCTCGAAGCGCGCGGGTCGCTTCTCCATGAAGGCGGCCATGCCTTCCTTGAAGTCCTTCGATGCGAACAGCGGCAGCAGTTGCAGGTACACGTGATGCACGTGATCGTCGAAGTGCTCGTCGGCCGACATGCGCATCATGCGCTTGGCCGCCTGCACCGCGAGCGGTGCATTGCCGGCGATCTCCTTGGCCAGGGCGCGCGCCACGGTCAGGCACTGGTCAACGGGGACGGCCTGCGAGGCCAGGCCCATCTCGACGCACTGGGCCGCGCTCAGGGTGCGCCCGGTGAAGATCAGTTCGCAGGCCTTGGACCAGCCGATCAGGCGCGGCAGGATCCAGGTGCCGCCTGACTCCGGCACCACGCCACGCGCCGTGAAGGCCGCTGCCATCTTCGATTCATCCGACATGATGCGGATGTCGCAACCCAGCGCCAGATCCATGCCGTAGCCCGCGCTCGAGCCGTTGTGCGCGCAGATCGTCGGCTTGTCGATGTTGTGCAGCACGGTGGGTGGGGCCTCGCGCAGGTCAAGCGTGGCGTTCATCGTGCCTTCGCCGATGCCACTGCCGCCGCGCAGATCCAACCCGGCGCAAAAGAAGCGTCCGGCGCCGGTGATGAGGATGGCACGCACCGCCTTGTCTTCGTTGGCCTGCACCAGCCGACGGCTGAGTGCCGCCAGCATGGGGCGGGTGATGGTGTTCTGCCGATCGGGCCGATTGAGCACGATGGTGGCGATGTGATCCTCGACCGAGTACAGCACTTCATCGGTCAGGGTGTCGGGATGCGAGGCGTGGGCTGCAGTGCTCATGGGTTCGGCTCCGTGACTAACGGACAAAGGGGCGGGCGATCAGCTCTGGACCGAGGCCTTGTGCTCGGTGAGCGTGTAGCCGGCATCGGTGGGGATGCAGACAAAGCGGTCTTCGCCACGCTTTTCGGTCCAGGGCTTGATCGGCACGACCGGCGCACGACGTGTGCCTTCGAAGGCTGCCTCGACGCTGTCGTATTGCGCAAGCTTCACCACGTTGGACAGCGTCGGGAAGATGACCGTGCGCGTGCCGGCTTCGGCATCGGCGATCACCTGCTTAGGGCTGATCCACACCGAATCGACGTTCTCGTGGCCATCGTGGCCGGCTTCCTGCGCGTGCGGCACGCGGGCGAGATAGAAGTGGGTGTCGAAGCGCTTGGGCATGAAGTCGGGGGTGATCCAGTGAGCGTAGTGCACCAGGTCATCGCAGCACAGATGCAGATCGCCCTCTTCCAGCAGCGGGCCGAGCTTGAGCGACTTGTCGTTCAGGCCGTTGCGCCAGCGCTCGAGGTCCGTGGCAGCGGGCAGGGCGCCATCACCGCGGCGACGTGCAAGCAGGATGCCGGACTCCTCGAAGGCCTCGCGGATGGCGGCCGCACGCAGCTCCATTTGCCCCGCCGTGGCGCCGTCATAGCCAGCCAGTCGGGCCAGCACGCGTTCGTCGGAATCCTGGGGGTCGACCTTGCCGCCCGGAAACACCAGCGCGCCCGAGGCGAAATCGATCTGGTGATGACGCACCACCATGAAGACTTCGAGGCCTGCGTCGCCGTCGCGCAGCAGCATTATGGTGGCAGCCGGCACGGCCGGTGCAATGGGCTTGTTCACGGTGGTCTCCTCCCTGTGATGTCGCTTCATTGTAGCGACCCCGGTGATGGCGCCGATCGCGCGCCTGACGTACGCTCACCAGACAAGAACTCAGACCCTGGAGACACCCGTGAAACGCCATGACGTGGCCGCCAAGACGGTCGCCCCCTATCAGACCCTGACCGTGACACCGCTCACCCCCACCATTGGCGCGACGCTGGACGGCATCGATCTGGCCAAACCGATGACAGACCTGCAATTCGCCGAGGTCAATCGCGCGCTCGCCGAACACCTGGTGATCTTCTTTCGCAAGCAGACGATGAGCATCGAGCAGCACAAGGCTTTCGGCCGGCGCTTCGGCGAGCTGCACGTGCACCCGGTCTATGGCATGGCGGGTCACCCCGACATCCTGGAAATCAAGGCCGACGAGACCTCCAAGGGCGTGGCCGGAGAGGTCTGGCACACCGATGTGTCCTGCGATGCGCAGCCGCCCATGGGCTCCATCCTCTACATGCACGAAGTGCCCGCCAATGGCGGAGGCGACACGCTGTTCGCGAACATGTATGCCGCGTGGGAGACGCTGTCAGCCCCCTTGCGCGGCATGCTGGAAGGCCTGCGCGCGGTGCATGACGGCGGCTACACCTACGGGGTGCGGCAAAAGCAGAGCGGGCGCGAATTTCCGGTGTCCAGTCACCCGATCGCGCGCACCCATCCGGTCACCGGGCGCACGGCCCTGTACGTCAATTCAGGCTTCACCACGCGCATCGAGGGCATGCGGCGCAGCGAAAGCGACGCGATCCTGCAAATGCTGTTTCGGCACTGCGAGCTTGACGACTTCAAGTGCCGTTTCCATTGGGAGCCGGGCTCGGTTGCCTTCTGGGACAACCGCTGCGCAC
>JBILSK010000296.1:0-3873 GCA_044372165.1 Burkholderiaceae bacterium
AAGGTCGAGCAGCTGGCTGCCATCGATCAGTCTCTCGTGCTGCTGGTACAGGCGAGCACCTGGTCCGACGGCAACCCGACGCTGCATGACAGCATCGGTTTTTTGCGGATGGCTCGCTCCCGGCTGGATATCCTGGACGCATCGGCGCATCGGGCCGATCAGCAGGCCGCTGCCGCGGCCTACCGTGATGCGGTGGGCAGTGCGCGCGTCTCGCCCTACAGCTGGGCCAACCTGGTGCTCGCCAAGCAGTCGCTGGGAGAGATCGACGACGAGTTTCGCGCGGCTGTGGCCCAGGCTGATCGATTCGGTCCCCACGAACCGGGGGTACAACTCATCTTGCTGAGCGCTTTGCTCACTGCCTGGCCCGAGCTCGGTGACGCTGATCGCCAACGTCTGGGCCAGGTGATCGAGCGCGGCTGGGAGACGCAGTCGCAGGCCTTCATCACGGAGGCCCGCGAGGCGCCTCATCGCGCCCGCTGGTGTGCCCCTGCGGTGATTCGTGACTCGCTGCCGATGCGAGCACTGTGCCATTCACTGTGACGCCCTGATGATCGACCTGCACTGTCATTACCTGCCGGGCATCGACGACGGCGCCCAGACCCTTGAAGAAGGCCTTGCCCTGGCACGCGCTGCCGTGGCCGACGGCATCGTGCACGCGGTGATGACGCCGCACCTGCATCCAGGTGTCTTCGACAACTCATTACAGAGCATTCAGCCGGTGTTCGAGGCCTTCAAGCAGGCACTGGTCGAGCACGACATCGCCTTGCAGGTGTCGCTGGGGGGCGAAGTGCGCCTGGGTCTCGAGACCCTCGAGTCAGCCTTGCGCGGTGAGTTGCCGTGCCTCGGAACCTGGGCTGGCGAGCCGGTGGTGCTGATCGAGTTTCCGCATGAGCAGATTCCGGTGGGCGCCGAGCGGGCCCTGGCTCACCTGCGACAACGCGGCATCGTGCCGATGATTGCGCACCCGGAGCGCAACAAGGGCGTGATGCGTGACTGGCGCCGCATGGAGGCCTTCGTCAAGGCCGGATGCCTGACGCAAGTCACTGCGGGCTCGATCTGCGGTGATTTCGGCAACCGGTGCAAGGACCTCGCCGAGCAACTGCTGGGCATGGACTGGGTGACCGTCGTGGCGTCGGATGCGCACAACCTGGAGCACCGCCCGCCCGTGATGAGGCGTGCCCACGAGGAACTCGAGCGTCAGTACGGTGCCACGCGTGCCGGTCGATTGACCTTGGTCAGGCCAGCGCAGATTGTCGGTGCCGGTGTCGGCACAGCGGCTGGGACACGCTTCGGATAGAGGTTCCGCGCGCTGCGGTCAGAGCCTCTGGTCACTGCCCTGCGCGGCACGCCCGGGCTCTTCATTGCACCATGAGCTTGCCACCGCTCGCCGGGACCACCACCAGGCCCCCGACACCAGGAAATAGAGGCAAAAGCCCGCCAGGAAGACATAGAACATCAGGTGGTCCGGGATGCCGCTGCGCCAGGCATGCAGGGCGAGCGCGCCACCCAGTGCGTTGAACAGGATCAGCAGCAGGACAGCGACCGACTTCGACAGACCCCAGGCCTGCAGCAGGTGATGCAGGTGCATGCGGTCAGGGTGCATGGGCGAGCGGCCGGACAGCACGCGCCGCAGCATGCACGCCACCGTGTCATACAAGGGCACGATCAGCGCCCACAGCGCGCCGACGGCCGGGAAGGCGTCGTCGCCCGGCTGGCCTGCGACATACACTGCCAGCCAGGCCAGGCAAGCACCCAGGAACAGACTGCCGCCGTCTCCCATGAAGACCGAGGCCTGCTTGCGCCAGTGTGTGCGCAGATTGAAGACGAGAAAGCCGAGGACCGCCCCGATCAGCCCGGTCACCCAAGGCATGGGGTTGGGGCTTGAAGCCGGCCAGCTGCCAGCCTGCTCCATGTGCCACAGGGCTGCAAGGAAGGTGCACAGGCTGGTGAAGGCCAGGCCCCCGGCCAGGCCGTCTTCGCCGTCCGAGAGATTGACCGCGTTGATCACGCCGAGCATGCCGACCACCGTCAGCGGCAGCCCCCAGCGGCCCAGCTGAAGCGTGTACGGCCCGAGCAGCTCACCGACCTGCGTGAGCTGAAACCCGGTGTGTCTGACCACGCCCACTATCAGCAGCACTTCCAGCACGACGCGCGTGCGCACCCGCATCGAACGACGGTCGTCGATGACACCGACAGCAAGCATGCCGGCACCCAGCGCGAGCACGGATGCAGGGACATGCCGATGCAGGCTGAATGCCATGGCGACCGCGGTGCTGGCCAAGCCCATGGCAAGCCCGCCCACGAGCGGGGTCGGGCGCAGGTGCGTCTTGCGCAGGTCAGGCACATCGAGCAGGCCCCATTGGGCGGCCCGCTTTCGCAGCACCACAACCAGGGCGATGGTCAGCGCAAAGGTGAGGAGAAAGACAGAGGCGTTCACTGATGAGTGTTCTGAGCGTGCCACGGGCTGTGGAGACAGAACTCCGAATCTATAGAAACAAGCCGGGATCTGACACCCTAATTGGTATGGGGTCGATGAGGATTTTCCTGAAAATGCAGACAGATCTGGATGTCTGCTTGCTGGATCGATGGTCTGAAGATCGGCTCATGGAGGGGGTCTTCAGGAGGCTTATGTATTTCGATGTGTTTGGATGGTGCGATCGACTTAGTTCCAATGCGTCGATTACGCTTGTCCAGCGACGAATTGTCCTTCATCGAAACCTCAACACACCAGAGCACGGAATGCGTTGCCCGCGGTATTCCTGGCAAAAATGCCCAAAGCGTTGATCGGGGTCAATCGATCGATCCGGCCTGTGCCTGCACTGCACACCCCACGATCTGCGCGGGGTGTGCAATGTGGCCTGCGGTCGTGCGCGGCGCTTCACCGAGGAGGTCGCGTGACTCGATGCGGTTAGCGCGTTGCCGACTTGCTGCTTTCATGGGGTTCCAAAGGATGCGAGGGGCCGTATCATCTCGGCTTTGGTCTGCGAATCGGAATATTGAGGTGCTGCCTTGAACGACCCGTCCAAGCGGGGTTTTCTGGTCGCTGCGTGTGCAGCCCCATTGCTCCTGTCCACCCAGTCCATGCGGACAGCGCACGCGCAGGATACTGCGGCCTCGGGTCTGTCGACCTACCGACTGGCTGCAGGGGATGTGGTCAGCATTCGTGTGTTCGGTGAGGAAGATTTCAGCCGCTCTCGCATTCGTCTGACCGACGCCGGTTCGGTGTCCTTTCCCTTGCTGGGCGAGATCAAGCTCCTGGGCCGGACAGTGGGCGAGGTCGAGACATTGCTGCGCGACAAACTCAAGGGCCGCATCCTGGTGAATCCGGAAGTGACCGTCTGGGTGGAGGAATACCGACCCTTTTATGTGAACGGCATGGTGGAGCGCCCGGGTGCCTATCCCTTCCAGCCTGGTCTGGATGTCCGCAAGGCGGTAGCCATCGCCGGCGGATTCAAGGAGCGTGCCTCGCAGCAGAAAATTTTTATGACCCGGGAAGGTGAGGTCGGTGCCAAGCCGACGCGTGTCACGCTGGCTACCCCGCTTGGGCCTGGAGATTCGATCGTCGTGGAAGAGAGCTTTTTCTGATGCCCAGCCCTGTGCCGCATGCTCCGGATGCCCGGACTCCCTCATCCGGCCGGTTCGCCGAGTCCGGCATGAATGACCGACTGCCTGTGCAGGAGATTCCCGACGACGAGTCCTCATTCCTGGATATCTGGCGGGCGATCCGCATGCGCTTGTGGCCCATCCTGGCCATGTCGCTGCTGGTATCCCTGGTGACCGGCTTCGTGGTGTCCCAGCGCGCGCCGGTCTACCGATCGACGGCCACCATCATGGTCGAGTCCTCCAAGTTCAAGGTGACCTCGATCGAGGACG
>JBILSK010000297.1:0-3862 GCA_044372165.1 Burkholderiaceae bacterium
CGCAAGTCTCTTTCTGGTTGATGCCAAGGCACCGGGCGTCTCGCTCAATCCGTGTCGCACGGTCGATGGCCAGCGCGCAGCCGATGTGCATCTCACCGGCGTGAAGCTGTCGGGTGATGCGCTCATTGGCACCGAGGGCGCGGCCCTGGCGCACATCGAGGAGGCGGTCGATTTTGCCACGGCGTTGCTGTGCGCCGACGCGATCGGCACCATGAAGAATGCCAACGACGCAACGCTCGAATACCTGAAGACCCGCAAGCAGTTCGGCCAGGCGATCGGCGCTTTCCAGGCGCTGCAACATCGCATGGTCGACATGTACGTGGTCTGCGAGCAGGCCCGTT
Organism: Burkholderiaceae bacterium; assembly: GCA_044372165.1. Taxonomy (GTDB): domain Bacteria; phylum Pseudomonadota; class Gammaproteobacteria; order Burkholderiales; family Burkholderiaceae_E; genus UBA4615. Next base: position 342 of record JBILSK010000297.1, read on the forward strand.
CGATGGCCATTCTTGCGGCTGCACGGGTCGATCAGTCGACCGACGCAACAGAGCGCAAGCGCGCGGTGTCCATGGCCAAGGTCAAGATCGCCGATGCCGCGCGTCAGGTGAGCCAGGAGTCGGTGCAGCTGCACGGCGGCATGGGCATGACCGAGGAGCTCAAGGTCTCGCACAACTTTCGCCGTCTGACGATGATCGCGCAGCGCTTCGGCGATGCCGACCATCACCTGGAGCGCTACGCCTCGCTCGGCTGAACAGGGCGCGGAACGAGCGCCTTCGCCCGTTCCGCCTTCGCCCGGCAGTGCGCCGCTCGGGCGGCGTGCCTGCCAGGCCGCGGGTCATGCTTGTCCCCGAGTGGTGCGAGGTTCAGTCGAACCGATAGTCTGCTGCGGGGACCAGCTGCCAGCTGCCATCTCCGGGCAGCACCAGCACCTGGGCATGAAAGGCCAGCAGCCCGGGGCGATGGCTCACGCTGACGGGGGTGATGCGCGTGCGCGCGAGTTGCTGGTACAGGTTCACCTCGTTGGCGGAATCGAGGGCGCTGGTGGCTTCGTCGAGCATCGCGTAGTGCGGCTCGGCCAGCAGCACGCGAGCAAAGGCCAGGCGCTGCTGCTCGCCCACCGACAGCACCTTGCCCCAGTCGCGCTCGGCATCGAGCCCGCCGAAGCGCTCGGCCAGATCGGGCAGGTTCACCCGGGCAAGCAGCTCGATGAGCAGCCCATCGGGCACGGTGCGGCCGCTGTCCGGATAGAGGATCTGTCGACGCAGCGTGCCCATCACCATGTAGGGCTGCTGGGGCAGGAACATCAGGTGCTCGTCGGCAGGCCGCTCGATGCGCCCGGTGCCGGTGGTCCACAGCCCGCCGATCGCGCGCAGCAGCGAACTCTTGCCGCCGCCGCTGCCGCCCACGATCAGCAGCCCCTGTCCAGGCGACACCGTCAGGTCGAGTGCGCGAACCAGCACGCGCTCATTCAAAGGCGTGCAGACGCTGAGCTGCGAGGCGGTGAGCCGTGCCGAGGGTTGCGTGGCGATCCGGGGCAGATCGGCTGCGGCGTCGGGCTGGCCGCCGTTGTGCAGCTTGTGCCAGAAATCATGCAGTCGATCGACGCCTGCGGACAGTCGGCTGAGGCCCTCGAAGTGATCGACGATGACGCTCAATGCAGTCAGGATGGCGGTGAAGGCGCCGCCGGCCTGGATGGCGGCACCGACCTCGAGTTCGCCGGACAGCACGCGATTGGCAATGATTGCGCTGGGCAGCACGATGGTGAGAAAGCTGAACGAGTACTGGAACAGGTTCAGTCCGAACTGGCGCCGGATCAGCGTGCGAAAGTTGGCAAAGACCGCCTCGAACCATCCCTTGGCCTGAGTGCTTTCGTCGCGTTCGCCGCGCAGCATGGCGATTGGCTCGGCGTGCTCGCGGATGCGCACCAGTGAAAAGCGGAAGTCGGCCTCGCGGCGCAACTGGCGGAAATTCAGCGCCACCAGCGGCCGCCCGAAAATGAAGGTGGTCCCCACTGTACCCAGCAGGGCGTAGCCCATCAGGAAGTACACCAGCTCGCGCGAGATCGACCACAGCATCGCGGTGAAGGCGGTGAGCTGGATCAGTGCGCCGATCGCGATCATCGCGAAATAGAGCGTCTGCGAGGTGAAGGTCGAGACGTCCTCGGCAATCCGCTGGTCCGGGTTGTCGATGTCCTGACTTTCGGTGAGCGTGTAGTAGGCGCGCCGGGACAGCCAGGCATCGAGGAAGCGGTGGGTCAGCCAGCGCCGCCAGTAGAGGCCCAGCGTGTCGCGGGTCCAGTAGTACAGGGCCCAGATCGGCACCGCCACCGCGAGCACCAGCAGCGAATTGCGGATGGCCAGCCAGAAGCGCTCGGCGTCGCGCGCAGCCAGTGCCGAAGTGAGTTCGCCGCTCAGCGACACGAAACTCAGGTTGAAACCGGTCTGGCCCAGCAGCAGGGCGATCAGCGCCGCCAGCAGCACGCTCGCGCGCCAGCGTTCCTCGGACCGCCAGTAGGGGGCTGCCAGCGCGGCGAAGCGACGCACACGCCGGGTGGCCAGACTCAGACCTTCCGGCTCGCGCGGCATCACGGCGTGCTCGGGGGCACCTCGCGAGCGTGCACGGCGCCCTTCTCCAGCAGTCCCGCAATGCGCGCTGCGTCATAGCCCAGGGCTGCGAGGATCTCGCGACTGTGCTCGCCCAGGTGCGGGGCCGGGGCCGGCGTGGGCCGAGGCCCACCACCGAAGCGTGCGGGTGTGCGGGCCAGCCGCACGCGGCCCAGCTCGCCGTGGTCGATGATGGCCAGTGCCTGGTTGTGCAGCACCTGCGGATCGACGATCACTTCATCGTGTTCGTTCACCTTGCCGATCGGGGTGCCGGCGGCTCGCATCCGCGCCACGCACTCGTCGGTGTTCTGCTGGGCGGCCAGCGGCTCGAATAGTTCGCGCAGTTGCGGGCCGTGGCGCGAGCGCATCGGCGTGCTGGCAAAGCGCGGATCCTGGGCGATCGAGGGATCGCCGAAGCCTTCGCACATCGCCACGAACTCATCCTGCTGCGGCGCCATGATGGTCACGAAGCCATCGCGGGTCTTGTAGGGACGCGTGGTGGCGCCATAGCGCGGAAAGGGCGTCGGATGCTCGTCCATGAAGACGTGGTTGTACATCGCGTCGCACCACTGAAAAGCGAGCGCTGCGTCGAGCATGGAGATCTCGACCCGCGTGCCCTGGCCGGTGCGCATGCGTCCGAGCAGTGCCGCCGTGATCGCCTGCGAGGCAGTCAGTCCGGTGAGCTTGTCGCACACCAGGGTGGCGGTGAGCATGGGGTCATTGGTCTCGCGCTCGCGATGCGAGGCGCACATGCCGGAGACCGCCTGGATCACGGCGTCGTACACCCGCCCTTCGGCATAGGGGCCGTCCGGGCCGAAGCCGGTGATCGAGGTGTAGATGAGCTTGGGGTTGACCGCAGACAGCGCGTCCCAGCCCAGGCCCAGGCGATCCATCGCACCGGGTCGGAAGTTCTCCACCAGCACATCGGCCCACTTGACCAGGTCGCGTACCACCTCGCGCGCCTCGGGGCGCTTGAGATCGAGCACGATCGAGCGCTTGCCGCGATTGCAGGTGATGTAGGTGGCCGACATCTCGCCCTTGGCCGGGCCGATGCGGCGTGAGAGGTCTCCGCCGGGTGGCTCGACCTTGATCACGTCGGCGCCCTGGTCGGCCAGGGCAGCGGTCCCGGTGGGCCCGGAAATGACGGCGGAAAGATCGAGGACCCGAATGCCCTCAAGGGGTTTCATGATGTGGCGTCTCCTGCGCGAACCGATGGTGGCCAGTGTAGCGCGGCCTCGGTGTGCCTCACCGCGAGTCTCAACGAGTGCGGGCCTCGGCGGCCCCGGGGAGCGGCGCCGGCGCGGCATGCTCGATCACGGTGACCCAGCGCCGCTTCGGATCAGGGGCCAGCCGGCCGTCCGGGCCTATCGGCAGGCGGGTCATCGATACGGTGTCGGCGACGTTGCCACCGATGA
>JBILSK010000298.1:0-3861 GCA_044372165.1 Burkholderiaceae bacterium
GCCGACGTCAACGCTGGGGCGCTCTGTCCTGGCTGAAGAGGCCGCGCGCCTGTATCGGCTGGAGGGCTTGGTCCCCGCCGCATGGGAGACGCCGCGCTACGGTCTGCTGGATGCTCGCAGCCTGCGTCAGGCCAGGGAGTCGATCGCGGCGGCACGCGCTTCCTGGGAGCGCTACGTATGCGGGAACGCGCCTGACCTGGCCGCGTTTTCAGCCGCGGTGCGTCAGCTCGATGGCGCGCTGGTGAGTCTGCCCATGCCTGGCATGCAGCGGGTGGTGGCGCGTCTGGTGGGCCTGCGGCTGTTGCTGGATCCGGGCGATCAAGGGCTCGCCGAGTCCTTGTCTCTGGAGATCGCCACCGCGCTGCTGTTCCTTGAACAGGCACTGGAGCAAGGCGCCGCGGGCTTGCCCGGCAATGATGAGCATGCGGCCGAGCTCGCGCAGCGCATGGAGGCCGTGCTTCGACAGCCCGCAGCGCCGGCCGTGCTCATGCCGCACTGGATGGAGGCACTGTGGCAAGCCGCCCAGGACCGCATGGTCAACGTGGCCTATGTCGACGAAATGCAGGCGAACCTGCGCCAGTGCGAGCAGGTCCTCGATACCTTCTTTCGGGATCCGGATCAGCGGGCTGACTTGCCGACTGTGGTGGCACGCCTGCATCAGGTCAGCGGCGCACTGCGTCTGCTGGGTCGGCATGATGCCGCTGCCGGCATTCACGGGGTGGCGCGTCAGGTGGCAGGTTTCGTGGCCATCGCGGCCGTGCCGCCTCGCTCGCAGTGCGAATCGATTGCCCAGGACCTCGCCTCGCTGGGCTTCTTCATCGAGTCCCTGCGTCGGCCAGGGGCCGGGCCGACGGCCTGGTCGGCGCCCCGCGCACGGCAGCCGGATGAGCTCCCGGACACACGCACCGAAGCAACTGCACACCCCGGCGAACCCTCATCGGACGAGCTCCTCGCGGTCTTTCTGTCCGAGGCAGATGAACTGCTCGATGCGATCGATGCGCGTCGCATCGTGCTCGAACTGTCGGCGGGCGACCTGAATGCGCTGACCACGATCCGTCGGGCCTTTCACACGCTCAAGGGCTCCAGCCGCATGGTCGGACTGTGGGCCTTCGCGGAGGCCGCCTGGGCACTCGAGCAGACGCTCAATGTCTGGCTGGCCGCGGGGCGGGCCGTGTCCACCGAGCTGCTCGGTCTGATCGCCGAAGCACGTCTCGAACTGGTCGACTGGACCCGCCTGCTGCGCGCCGACCGCAGTGCGCAGGCCGACCTGTCCAAGCTGATCGCGCAGGCCGCGAGCCTGCGTGCGGAGTGCCAGCCACAGGGCGGGGTGCGGGGGATCTTCTCAGGGTCGTCGCACGCGAAGGTGGCGCCCTCGTCGAGGGAACCCGGCCGCAACGAGGCGCCGAGGCCAGGCGAGCCGTCGCGCGGGGAGGCCGAGCCGCTTGCCCTCGATCTGGCGGACGCGATCAACCTGGACCTGCGAGCCGAGATGGTTCGGGTCGGCGAACGTCAGCTCGATGCCTCGCTCTACCGGATCTTTCTCGAGGAGGCCGATCACCTGCTCGATGTGCTGGACCGGACCCATGCCCGCTGGGCTGACCTGCCGGCCATTCAGGCCTCGGCCGACAGCATTCGTGCCGCGCATTCCCTGGCGGGCAGCGCAAAGGTGGTCGGCATCGGGTCGGTGCACGAAGCCGCGCAGTCACTCGAGTCCTTCCTGGCGGCCCAGTCGAGCAGTGGTCTCGATGTCTCCTCGCGTGACATCGAGGAATTCGGATTCGTTCTGGACCGCCTGCGTGCGGCGCTGCACCGATTTGCCGCCGGCGCCGAGCCGCAGACCGATGTGGCGCTCGATGAGCGCAGCCGTGGCCTGGCCGCACGGTGGGGGGCGGTTCATGTGGCCGAGCGCCTGCATGAGCCTCGCGCTGCAGACACGGCATCGAGCTCGGCGCTGACGCCTTCGAGTCAGCACGTGGCGAAGGCGGACGACGGTGCGGCCGATGAGATCGCCGACGAGATCGACCCCGACATGCTCGCCGTCTTCCTGCCCGAGGCTGACGAGGTGCTGCCGGTCATCGGTCAGGCCCTGCGGGAGTGGCCAGCCGATCCCTCCGAGGCACGGGCGGCCTCCCTGGGTCGGCTGCTCCACACCCTGAAGGGCAGCGCGCGGATGGTGGGCGCCATGCACCTGGGTCAGGCCCTGCATGAGATGGAGACCGATTTGCTCACCGCTGACGGGGCAGCGCCTCCCCTGCCGGCTCGACTGAATGCGCTGATCGCGCGTCATGACGACATCGTGGTGCGCTGCGATGCCCTGCGCACCCTGTCACGAGATCACGCGTCGCCACTGAACAGCCCTGCCGATGCCGACAGGGCCCCGACGATAGCCGCCACGCATGTCCGCGTGAGGGCTGATCTGCTGGACCGCCTGGTGGGCGAAGTCGGTGAGGTCTCGATTTCCCGGGCGCGCATGGACGAGGAGATGTCGGTCGTGCGCCAGGCGGTCGTCGAGCTGGGCGACAGCGTGCTTCGCCTGCGTGCCCAGGTTCAGGAGCTCGCCGCGCCACAGCTCGACCTGCCGGTTGCAGGACACACTGATGCCCGGGATGAGCGACTGCAGGAGCTGGTCCGCGTGTTCGGCGAATCGGTCGATGATGTCGCGACGCTGCATCAGACTGCGCTGAGCGGACTGGACGACGCCGGGCGCGATCTGAGCTTGCAGGCACGCGCGATGCGCGCCGTGCAGCACGACCTGATGCGCATCCGGATGATTCGCTTTGGCAGCATCACCGATCGTCTGTATCGCGTCGTGCGGCAGGCTGCCAAGGAGGTGGGCAAGCGGGTGCACCTGGAGGTTCAGGGTGGGCAGGCAGAGCTGGATCGGGGTGTGCTCGAGCGCCTGGTCGGGCCACTGGAGCATCTCCTGCGAAACGCGGTGAGTCACGGCATCGAGCCCGTCGCGCAACGCAAGGCGCTGGGCAAGCCCGATGCAGGCGCGATCACCGTGTCCGTACGGCAGGAAGGCGATACGGTGGTGCTGAGCGTTGCCGACGACGGTGCCGGTCTGAATCTCGAGCATATCCGCGCCCGTGCGCGGGCCCTGCAGTTGATCGGCCCGGACAGTCGACCGTCCGATGCAGAATTGACCCGTTACATCTTTGCGCCGGGGTTCAGCACGGCATCGGCCGTGTCCGAGCTGGCGGGGCGAGGGGTGGGGCTGGATGCCGTGCGCGCCGACGTGGCGGCGATGGGCGGGCGGATCGAAGTCGATGCCAGGGCGGGCGAGGGCGCCTGCTTCACGGCGTCCCTGCCGGTGTCGCTGGCGGCCTCGCATGTCGTGTTGTTGTCGGCAGGTGGCACGCGGGTGGCAGTGCCCTCGGGCCTGGTCGAACAGGTGCTGCAGTTTCGCCCTGAGGTGCTCGAGCAATCGATCCGGGAGGGCTCGCTGGTCGTCGCGCAAGGTGAAGCCGCACCGCTTTACCAGCTCTCGACCCTGCTCGAGCGTCCCGATGCCCCGCCGATTCTGCAACGCTTCACGCCTGTGGCCCTGCTTCGCTCCGGCACCGATCGAATCGCGGTGATTGCCGACCGGATCACGCCCAGTCAGGAGGTGGTGGTCAAGCAGGTGGGTCCGCAGCTTGCGCGCCTGACCGGGATGGCGGGCGCCACCGTGCTCGACAACGGCGATGTGGTACTGATCCTCGATCTGGTGCAGATCGCCGCGACCGGGCGGGTGCAGCCGGTCGGACGCGAGACCGACCGCGAGCGGCCGGCCCGGGCCTTTGCACGATCACCGGTGGTGATGGTGGTCGACGATTCAGTGACTGTGCGCAAGGTGACCGAGCGACTGCTGGTCCGCCA
>JBILSK010000299.1:0-3858 GCA_044372165.1 Burkholderiaceae bacterium
CTCGCCGGAAGCGCGCCTGGTCACCGACTATCTCAAGCCGCGCGAGTGGGTGTGAGCGCGCCACCGGGCTCCGCGACCGGGACACCCGACGCATCGGGTGCCCGCCGTGCACGGATCGGTCTGCTGGGCGGCACCTTCGATCCGCCTCATGTCGGTCACCTGGCGCTCGCACGCTCGGCGCGCGATGCCATGGGCCTGGATGAAGTCCGATTGATGCCCACCGGCCGCTCCTGGCAGAAGACGCACAGCGGCGCGAATTCCGAACAACGCCTGGCCATGGTCCGACTGGCTCTGGCCGGTGTACCCGACAGCGAGCGCCTTCGCGTGGACGATCGCGAAGTGCTCAGAGATGGCCCCACCTACACCGTCGACACCCTGGCTGAACTGCGCACCGAACTCGGCCCCGAGCCCGCGCTGGTGCTGGTGCTGGGCAGCGACCAGCTGCGCAATCTGTCGACCTGGCACCGCTGGCGCACGCTGTTCGATCTGGCTCATGTGGCGGCGACCCAGCGCGAGCGCGTGCCGCTCGATGAACTGCCCGCCGAGGTCGAGGCCGAGCTCGCGCAGCGCGGCCTCGATGCCCTGCCCGATGCGCCAGCCGGCGCCATCGTGTTCTTTCGCATGCCCGCGGTCGCGGTCTCGGCCACCGCGCTGCGTGCGCAACTGGCTCGCGGCGATCGCCCCGACGGCCTGTCGCCTCCCGCGGTTCTCGACTATATTGAATCGAACCGGCTGTATCGCCGGCCTTGACACCCCCAAGACATACCCGAACCCCGACGGACAGCGGATGGATCTCAAGAAATTGCAGCGAGTGGTGATCGACGCGCTCGAAGACGTGAAGGCTCAGGACATCAAGGTCTTCGACACCACGCGCCTGACCAGCCTGTTCGATCGGGTCATCATCGTGACCGCGAGCTCCAACCGGCAAAGCCGGGCGCTCGCGGCCAGCGTGCGCGACAAGGTCAAGGAACAAGGCGGCGATGTCATCTCGGTCGAAGGCGAGGACACCGGCGAGTGGGTACTGGTCGACCTCGGCGATATCGTCGTGCACATCATGCAGGCGGCAGTGCGCGGGTACTACAACCTCGAGGAAATCTGGGGTGGCAAGCCAGTCAGGGTGAAGCTGCTGCCGGTGGGCACGGCAACCGCTGCGCCCTGATCCGTCTGCGCACCGCGCGGCGCGATCGACATGTTGCTGAGGGTGGTCGCGGTCGGGCTGAAGATGCCCGGCTGGGTCGATGAAGCCGTGCAGGACTTCACGCGCCGCATGCCGGCCGAACTTCGCATCGAATGGAAGCCGGTCAAGGCAGAGTCGCGCACGCAGGGCGGCAGCGCCCCCCAGTGGCGTGACAAGGAAGCGCAGCGCATCCGCGACGCCCTGCCGGCGCACGCCCGCATCGTGCTGCTCGATGAGCACGGCCGCGACCTCGACAGTGCCCGGCTCGCAGCCCGCCTGACCGCCTGGCAGGAAGACGCTCGGCCGGTGGCTCTGATCATCGGCGGCCCGGACGGCGTGGATGCCTCGATCCGGTCGGCAGCCGAAGAAACCCTGCGCCTGTCGTCGCTGACGCTGCCGCATGCCATGGTGCGAGTCCTGCTGGCCGAACAGCTGTATCGAGCCTGGTCGATCAACGCCGGGCATCCCTATCATCGTGAGTGAACCGGAGCACCGCGTGCCCGAATCGTCCTCCTCGGCACAGGCGAGCGTCGCGCCGCGCCCCGATTTCATCTGGCTTGCCTCGCAGAGCCCGCGCCGCCAGGAACTGCTGCAGCAGATCGGCGTGCGCTTCGAGCTGCTGCTGCCCGATGCGCACGAAGACGCCGAGGCCCTGGAGCGGTGGCTGCCCGGCGAAGCCCCCACCCAGTATGTGCAGCGGGTCGTGCTGGCCAAGGCACAGGCTGCTGCCGAACGTCGACGTGCCCGAGACGGTGCGCTCGCCCCCATCCTGGTGGCCGACACCACCGTGGCCCTCGGGGGCACCGTGCTGGGCAAGCCGCTCGATGCCGCCGATGCGCGGCGGATGCTGAATGCCTTGTCCGGTCGCAGCCATCGGGTGCTGACCTCGGTTGCCGTGGTCCATGGCACGAAGATCGAGCAGTGCCTGAGTGTGTCGCGCGTGCGCTTTGCCCGCATTCCGTCGTCGTCGATCGATGCGCTGATTGCCAGCGGCGAGCCCTTCGGAAAGGCTGGTGGCTATGCCATCCAGGGGCGAAGTGCCCGATTTGCCCGCCGAATCGAGGGCAGCTACTCCGGTATCATGGGTTTGCCCCTTCACGAAACCGCCACGCTGCTGCGGCGCGCCGGCATCGACCTCGATCGACAGCCATGACCGAAGACATTCTCGTGAACGTGCTGCCCTACGAAGTGCGGGTGGCCCTGGTGCAGCAAGGCGCAGTGCAGGAGTTCCACCTCGAACGCGCGGCCTCGCGCGGTCTGGTCGGCAACATCTATCTCGGCAGGGTTTCCCGAGTGCTGCCCGGCATGCAGTCCGCCTTCATCGACATCGGCCTGGAGCGCGCGGCCTTCCTGCATGTCGCCGACCTCTGGCAGACCCGTGGCAGTGGCCAGACCGCGCCCATCGAAAAGCTGCTCTACGAGAGCCAGCCGCTGCTGGTGCAGGTGATCAAGGACCCGATCGGCACCAAGGGGGCGCGCTTGTCGACCCAGATCAGCATCGCCGGACGGCTGCTGGTCTATCTGCCGCAGGATCCGCACATCGGCGTGTCGCAGCGAATCGAAAGCGAGGCCGAGCGGGCGCAGCTGCGCGAACGCATCCAGGGACTGATGCCGGCCGATGAAAAAGGCGGCTACATCGTGCGCACCATGGCCGAGGATGCAGAGGAGCCGCAGCTGCGGACGGATATCGATTACCTGCGCATCCGCTGGCGTCAGATCCTGGACGCCAGCAAGCAGCGCCAGGCGCCGGTGCTGCTCTACCAGGAGCTGAGCCTCACGCAACGCGTGCTGCGCGACATCGCCGGCGAGCACACCACCTCGGTGATCGTCGATTCGCAATCAGCCTTCGACGAACTGCAGACCTTCGCCAGTGTGTACATGCCTTCGCTGATGCCCAAGCTGCGCCGGTACGTCGGCGATCGCCCGCTCTTCGATCTGCATCGCGTCGAAGAGGAACTCGAGCGCGCCATTGCCCGCCGGGTCGACCTGAAATCCGGCGGCTATCTGATCATCGATCAGACCGAAGCGATGACCACGATCGACGTGAACACCGGCGGCTTCGTCGGCGGTCGCAATTTCGACGACACCGTGTTTCGCACCAACCTGGAAGCGGCCCACGCCATTGCCCGCCAGCTGCGGGTGCGCAACCTGGGCGGCATCGTGATCGTCGACTTCATCGACATGGTCAATGTCGAGCATCGCGATGCGGTGCAGACCGAGCTGCGCCGGGCACTGGCCCGCGACCGCACCCGCACCACCGTCAACGGCTTCACCTCGCTGGGCCTGGTCGAGGTCACCCGCAAGCGCACCCGCGAGTCGCTGTCGCAGGTGCTGTGCGAGCCCTGCAGCACCTGCGCCGGCAAGGGCACGGTGCGCACCGCGCGCACGGTCGCCTACGGCATCATGCGCGAGGTGCAGCGCGAGGCGCGCCAATTCAATCCGCGCGAATTCCGCATCCTGGCCTCGCAGGGCGTGATCGACCTCTTCCTCGAGGAAGAGTCTCAGCACCTGGCCGCACTGGGCGATGCCATCGGCAAGCCGATCTCGCTGCAAGTTGAATCGCTGTACTCGCAGGAACAGTACGACATCGTTCTGATGTAGGGTTCAGCGGTCTCACCGACTTTTGAAGGTTTCATGCCTGTGGCCAAGCTCTTCAACCCTGGCAACAGCCAAGCAGTGGG
>JBILSK010000300.1:0-3855 GCA_044372165.1 Burkholderiaceae bacterium
ATGTGCTGTCGTTGTGTGCTGACTGATGGCCTTGTTTGTATCACGCAGCGTTCGGACCCGGGCGCCAGGCGGCCGCATCTCGACACGACACCGCTCACCGCGGCGGATCAGACCCGGGAATCGGCACGACGCCCCAGGCCTGCAACAGCGCATGCAGACGTTCGTCGAGCCTCTCCAGACTGCAGTCGGTATCCAGCCACTGCACGTCTTCATCGGCCGTCGGCGCCTCCCGCTGGCGCAGTTGCAAGGCCAGTACTCGCTCATCGGCGTCCGACGCATCGCGATTCACGGTGGCACGCTGCGCGAGGCGCGCACGCAGGACCGACTCGGGCGCGGTGCACTCGATGAAGTGCGCGCTGATCCCCAGCTCGCGGGCCAGCGCACGCATGGCCTCGCGTTCGGCACGATGGCTGAAGGTCGCATCGACGATCACCGACACACCGCCTTGCAAGGCGGCGCGCGCGGCCTGCAGCAGACGCGCGTGGGTGCGCTGCGTGCTGATCGGGTTGTACAGCTGGGCGGGATCAGTCGGACGATCGGTCGCAGCCAGGCCATGCAGGCGCTTGCGCTCGACATCCGAACGCAGCCGCACCGCACCCAGCGCACTCACCGCTTGCATGGCAGCGGTACTCTTGCCACTGCCGCTCAAGCCGCCGGTCATCACCAATCGAGGCGCAGCCGGGTGCAGCAGTGAGCACGCGAGTTCGATGCGTCGGGCCGCCACCTCAAGCGCCTCGTCGCGAGCGGCCGAGGAGGCACTCTGGTGAGCCGCCATCACCGCCACCTTGGCACGCACCAGCGCGCGACAGGCCGAGTAAGGGCGCAACAGGGGCAGGCCGTCGTGATCACCGCTTGCCTCGCTGACCTGGCTCAACCAGCGCCAGGCCAGTCGCGGCAGGGCGTGATCCAGCAGATCCATGAAGGGGAACGCGATGTCGTTGCAGCGGTCGATGTGACGCAGGGCATCGTTGAACTCGATGGCGTCGAACATCAGCGGATGGCCTTCATGCTGCACGATGTTGCCCAGATGAAGATCACCATGCCCTTCCACCACGGCGCCCAGGGACTGGCGCGTCTGCATCAAGCCTTCCAGGCGAATGAAGGCAGCGGGCAGCGTGCGGGACAGCTCATCGAGCCGGTCTGTCGTCGGCCCCCGAAAGCAGCCCGCTGCAGCCGCGGCTCGAAGCGTCGCCAGGCATTCCTCGATCGTATCCAGCATCCCCGCGAGACTGCCCATGCCGGGCGGCGATGGCGGCAAGCCCACATGAAACTCGGCCACCCCACGCGCCAGCGCATCGATGTGTGCCGCACCGAGCACGCCTCTGGATGCCAGTCGATCCCACAGCTGGTCGGTATCGAAGCGGCGCATCCACACCGCCCAGTCGATGACCGGGCCCCTGCCACCGAGCAGAGGGAACGCCCGGGTCCCGGTGATCGGCAGGACATCGCGGTACAGATCGGGAGCGGTGCGCCGATTGATGCGCACTTCCTCGCGGCAATAGTGCTCGCGCAAGGACAGTGTCGAGAAATCCAGAAAGCCCAGCGCAAGCGGCTTCTTGAGTTTGAGAGCGCTTTGACCGGCCAGGATCACCGTCGAGATATGGGTCTGAAGACAGGTGACGGGCGCATCGGCCGCCAGGCGCTCCGGCCACGGGGCATCAGGCCCCTTCAGTGAGCGGACGATCGCCCGCACCAAGGCGTGATGGGCTTCAAGCGATGCGCCGACCGCGGCCGGCTCGGTGGGAACAGTCATGCTGCCCATCGTCTCAGCACCACCCGAGCGGGCATTGACCCGCATCAAGCGGGGTTCGGTCGAGGCCAGCGTGTCACGCGGCACGGAAATGACACTGCCACACGCACCTCCTGCGCTCGGGGCAAAGCGCGTCAGAGTAGGATCCGCAGCACGACCCAGACGTCAGTCCCGCAGAGGACACTTGACCCTTGTCTGGCCGCGACGCGGTTTGCCGCGCTCGAACATTCCCTCTGGAGACATCATGAAACGCGTCATTGCCGCGATCGCCGCCCTCGGCTTCGCCACCGCATCGCCCGCCTGGGCGCAGAAGAACTACGGACCCGGTGTCACCGACACCGAGATCAAGATCGGTCAGACCATGCCCTACAGCGGCCCGGCCTCGGCTTATGGCTCGCTCGGGCGCACCATGGTCGGCTACTTCAAGATGATCAATGATCAAGGGGGCATCAATGGCCGCAAGATCAACATGATCAGCCTGGACGACGGCTATGTACCGGCCAAGACGCTCGAATCCACCCGCCGCCTGGTCGAGCAGGACGAAGTGCTGGTGGTGACCGGCAGCGTGGGCACGCCGACCAACTCGGCCGTGCACGCCTACCTCAACCAGAAGAAAGTGCCGCAACTGTTCGTGAACACGGGTGCCGGCAAATGGAATGACCCCAAGGGCTTTCCCTGGACCACCGGGTGGGCACCGACCTATCCGCTGGAAGGCCGAGTGTTCGCCGAGCACATCCTGCGCACCAACCCCAACGCGAAGATCGCGATCCTTTATCAGAACGATGACTTCGGCAAGGACTATCTGAAAGGTGTGCGGGCTCGCCTGGGCGACAAGGCCAAGGCGATGATCGTGGCCGAGGCCTCGTTCGAGGTCACCGACCCGACCATCGATTCTCAGATCCTGTCGCTCAAGGCTTCCGGTGCCGACACCTTCATCAACGCGGCCTCGCCCAAGTTCGCGACCCAGGCGATCCGCAGGATCGCCGAGTCGGGCTGGAAGCCGGCGCACTACATCACGACGGTCTCGGCCACGATCGGCTCGGTGCTGACCCCGGCCGGTCTGGACCGCTCGACCGGCCTGCTCACCACGCAGTACATGAAGGACTCCAACGACAAGCAGTGGGACAACGATCCCGCCATGCAGGACTACAAGGCCTTCATGAAGAAGTACTACCCGGGCGGCGACATCGGCGATCCGCTCAACGTGCAGGCCTACGCGGTCGCGCAATCGGTGGTGCACGTGCTGAAAGAGGCGGGTAACAACCTGACCCGCGAAAACGTCCAGCGCATCGCCACCAACCTGAAGGGGGTTCGCATTCCGGTGACCCTGCCGGGTCTGACGCTCGAAACCAGCCCGACCGACCATGGCCCGCTGTCGACGGTCGTGATGGCCCGCTTCGACGGCCAGAAGTGGGTGAACTTCGGCGACCCGATCTCGGGCAATCAATAAGGCAACAAAAAAGGCCCGCTGCAACGCGGGCCTTCTGCTTCGTCCCGGGCGCCACCGCCCGGGATCCCGATGCTGCCCGAGGGCAGCCCGGTGTGCTTACTTGATGGCTTCGTTGGCCTTCTTCAGCGCGCGAATGCGAATCTTGGCGCTGGCAGGCTTGGCGGCGAACATCTGCTCTTCCTTGGTGAAGGGGTTGATGCCCTTGCGCGCAGGGCGCGCCGGGGTCGACACCAGGGTCGCCTTGAACAGGCCGGGCCACACGAAACCCTTGGCGCCCTTCTTGTGCAGGGAGGCAAGGATGGTGGCCTCGAGGTTGGCGAGCACCGCCTTGACCGCCTTCAGATCGACTGCAGCGGCTTCGGCCACATGAGCCAGCAGGCCTTGCTTGGTCAGCGGCTTGGCGATCGGCTTCATCGGCGCCGGCTTCACGTTCGGCTGGGCCGCCTTGGCGGCGACCGGAGCGGCCTTCTTTGCGGCGACTTTGGGCGCAGCAGCCTTCTTGGCCGGCGCCTTGGCGGCAGCCTTCTTGGCCGGTGCTTTTTTGGCGGCGGGCTTCTTGGTGGTGGCCATGTGTCGATTCTTCCTCTGTTGGGGGGTTGTCTTCGGTGAACCGGGATCCGTGCGTTCGATCGGCAGCCAGATAGCTGTGAAAGTG
>JBILSK010000013.1:0-12445 GCA_044372165.1 Burkholderiaceae bacterium
TCCGGTGTGACCGCCGACATCGGCAAGAACGTGGGCGATGACCTGCGCGAAGGCAAGCCCACGCTGCCGCTCATCCATGTGATGACCCATGGCACGCCGGCGCAGCGCGTGCAGGTGCGCCAGGCTATCGAACAGGGCGAAACCACTCACTTCGAGGAGATCATGGCCGCCATCCGCAACACCGGCGCGCTGGAATTCACCCGTCGCCGCGCCGCCGAGGAAGCTGCAGCCGGTCGTGCGGCGGCGGCCTGCCTGCCGGACAGCCCATTTCGCCAGGCCCTGCTCGACATCGCCGACCTCTCGGCCGGGCGTGACCGCTGACCAGACCGCCGAAGGTCTGGTATACTTGCCGACTTTCCGGATGCAAGCCGTCTGGAATCGGGGTGTAGCTTAGCCTGGTAGAGCGCTACGTTCGGGACGTAGAGGCCGGAGGTTCGAATCCTCTCACCCCGACCAGGATTTCTCGATGAACGGCCGCCGCGATGCGGCCGTTTTGTTTTGGCACGCACCATCCGACACGCCCTGCGCGGGAGCGAACCCCATTAACATCGAGACATCACGCCGAGGCGCAACCTTCATCGCCCGTGTCCAGGGCAGGATAGACAGTCAGAGTGCCCCCGAGCTCAGCGCATGCCTGCCGGGTGCAGACGACCCACACTGCGACGTTCTGATCGCGCACTTGTCGTCCCTGACCATCGATGGCATGACCACCACGCACACACCCAGCCTGGCCACCGAACATCGCGGGCCCCAGTTTGCGTCGGCGGCAGACTACAGCGACTTTCTGAGGCAGCTGACCCAGTCGCGGGACATCGAGATCGTGATCCGGTCCATGATCGCCGAGGGCGATCTGGTGGCCGTTCACAACATCTCCACCCACCGCTACAAGGATGGGCGATCGATGACGACGCCCAACATGTCCTTCTACCGCGTTCAGGACGGCAAGATCGTCGAGGCAAGCCATGTGGTCGATCGACTTCACGAGCAGTCGCAGCTGAACTGACGCACGCCGCCATGGCCAGGCCGGACGGGGCGAACGCGCCCCGGCCCATCGACCTCACCGGGAGCGTGGCGCTGGTCGCCGTGATGCTGCTGCTGGCCATGAATCAGGTGCTGATCAAGCACACCAACGAAGGATTCCAGCCGGCGTTCGCTGCGGGCCTGCGCTCAGCCCTTGCGGCGGTCACAGTCTTTCTGTGGATGAAGCTGCGCGGACGACCGCGGGGATTCAATCGGACGGTCGCCATCGAGGGCTCGATGATGGGCCTGGTCTTCGCGGGCCAGTTTCTGTGCCTCTTTTTCGCACTCGATCAGACCACGGTCGGCCGCGTGTCCATCCTCTTCTATTCCATGCCGCTCTGGCTGGCCCTCATGTCGCATGGGCTGCTCCCTGACGAGCGCATGACACGCATCAAGGGCGTAGGCCTGGTGCTGGCGTTTTCAGGCACTGTCCTCGCCCTGCTCGACCGTGGCGATGCGGGCTCGGGCGCCAGCCTGCAAGGAGACCTCCTCGCGCTTGCCGCGGCGATCGGCTGGGCTGCACAAATGGTGATCGCGCGTCGGCCGGTGATGGCGGCCGCGGGCGCCGAGCAGCAGCTGCTCTGGATGGTGACCGTCTCAGCACCTGTACTGCTTGCCGTCTCACCCGCCTTCGGCCCATTGGTCAGGGAGCTGCAGCCGGTTCACCTCGCGGAAGTGCTCGTGCAGGGCGTACTCATCGTGCCGGGCACGTTCATCGTGTTCCTGTCGCTGATGTCGGCCTACTCGTCCACCACCGTCGCCAGCTTTTCCTTTCTGACGCCGATCTTCGGTCTCGCGATCGGTCGTCTGGTGCTGAGCGAACCATTGGGGCTGCGAATCGTTGCCGCATGCCTGCTGGTTGGCGCGGGCATCCTGTTGATCAACCACCGGGCGACAAGACCGACGCATGAATCATGAGTCGACGTGTGCGAAGCCTGTTCGGACCAGCCTGCGCAAGGCCATGTGCTAGCCTGCAAAGCAGGACGCACGACGCAACTGACCCGCCCCACCACGACAAGCCAAGATCCCGTCAACACCATGAAACAGCACGCCCCCGCGCAACGCCCCTCCCTTCAGCGACGTCTGGCATTGGCCGCCTTGTGCGCCTTGCCTCTGGCCGGATGCGGCAGCAGTGACGACGACACCGAACAGGAAAACGTGGAGAAGGCACTCGATGCCTTTGCCCGTGATCTGGCTGCAACGCCCATCAAGGAAGCCGAGCTGCCCGCACGGATTCGCGCGTATCTCATGAGCAACCCCAGCTTCTTCGGCAGCACCGTCACGCTCCTGAACACCGCACAGAAGGCCACGACCAGCCCGTACGTCTACAAGACAGCGGTCGGTTATGCCGACAAGAACCTGGTCGAACCAGGCTACGACATCGACACCCAGCCCTGGCTCGCCCCCGCACGCGATTCGAAGACAAGCACCTGGACCGCCCCCTACTTCGATGCGGGCGGCGGAGAAATCTGGATGATCACCCGCACCGTCCCGCTGCTCAGCGCCGGGGTGGTCTATGCGGTGGTCACCACCGATTTGCCGACGACCGCTCCTGTCAATCGATAAACACGGATCCACTGGACCCAAGCTTTCGATGGACGCTGATTCGCCGGTGCCTCTGTTCGTCTGCGTGCTGAAGACCGGGGGCAGTTATGGTCTCCAGGACGTGCGAGCGCTGCAGGCGTCCATCCGCCGGTTCAATCCGCATGCCACCCTGTGCTGCCTCACCGATGCCCAGGATGCGGAAAGCGCCGACGGCATCGAGGTGATGCGTCTCGAACACGACCTGCCGGGATGGTTCTCCAAGCTGGAGGTCTTCCGGATCAGGAGTCGGCCCTTCATCTATGTCGATCTCGATGTGGTGTTCACCTCACGGGTGAAGGTCCGCATACCGGAAGGCTTGTGGATCCTGCGCGGCTTCAAGGGCAGCGGGGTCAACTCGAGCGTGCTGATGGTCAACGGCGATTTCAGCGACATCCTCGAGCGCTTCCTGCAGGCTCGGGATGACAACGTCCGCAAGTACAGCAGCTCGGGCGACTTCTGGGGCGATCAGGATGTCATCCGTGACTCGGGCCTGATCACCGGCTACATCCAGGACATCGCACCGACCCTGGCCGGATCCTGGAAAAACACCTTGCGTTATGCCATGGGAACGGTGAGACATGCGCCCGCCATCCTCGTGTTTCACGGGCAACCCAAGCCGAGCGAGATGTCCATTCGCGTGCTCGACGAAGGCGTGGTGCGCATCTTCTGCGGCCGCTACCTTCCTCATGCGCTCTACCACGCTGTTCGCGACCGACTTCGCGGCGTGAGGCGCTGACCGTCGCCACCGAGCCCGTTTCAAAGCGGGACGATCTGCACGCTCCCGGTGAGCACCGGACGCACCAGAATCCGATAGCCGTCGGCGTCGAAGCCACTGGCCACGATGCTGAATCGCCGCGCCTCATCGATCGAGGCCGCACTGCCCAGGTAGCACCAGTTGCGCACCACATGGATCTGGGTCAGCGTGTCATCGCGCTCGATCAGGCCGATCGCCCCGGCATGGGGCCAGCACTCGATGCGCAGCGCCTGCAGGCCGCTGAGCAGGCGCGCCTGATGCGCCTGCAGCGTCTCGTCTCCCCGGCATGCGCCGGCACAGTGCCGGATCGCTGCACGAAAGCACGCCTTGCCCGGCGCCAGCCGCTCGAGTCCCAGCACACCCAGGCACAGCCGAGCCTGATCGGCGATCTCGCGCAGCGCGTCCAGCGCCGCATGCCGGCTGGCGAACAGACCATGCAGACCCGGCTCGGTGGCGAAGTCCAGGTCCTTCGAGTAGACCACCTCGGGACGCCCCTGATTCAACCGCAGGCTGCACAGCTGACGATTGCGGCGCAGCTTCTGATTGAACAGCGGGTGCTGTGCCTTGATCATCTGCGCCTCGAGCAGCAGTGCGCCGATTTCCCCCGCCGTGCGCACATGGCTGATGCGCACGGTCTGACGCAGCATGCGGGCTTCATCGGGATTGCGCAGGTGGGTCAGCAGGCGTGTGCGGATGTTGACGCTCTTGCCGATGTACAGGGGCAGATCGCCTTCCTGCCCATGAAAGATATAGACACCGGCGCTGGCTGGCGCATCGGCGATCGCTTCACGCAGGTGCCAGGGATAGTCATGCGGCGCGAGCGCATCAATGCTCGCGCGGCGGCGTCGGGATGGAGTCATGTCAGGAAGCTGTCGAGCAAACAGTACGGGCGCCGTACAGGGCGCAGCCGCGCTCA
Organism: Burkholderiaceae bacterium; assembly: GCA_044372165.1. Taxonomy (GTDB): domain Bacteria; phylum Pseudomonadota; class Gammaproteobacteria; order Burkholderiales; family Burkholderiaceae_E; genus UBA4615. The sequence continues at coordinate 4,275 of JBILSK010000013.1, forward strand.
ACGCGCATGATGCCGACAATTGCCGCGCCGAGGCGAAACACCCCCGGTCGCCTGCGCCTTCCTCTGCGGATCAGGCTCGGCGGCGACTCTCGCGCCAGTGATTGAAGGCGCGCACGGGCGCGGTCAGTCGCCACGACCGACTGGCCTTCAGCGATGCGAGCTCGTCGAGCAGCTGAGCATGCCTCAGGCCATCCCGCTCATCGCGCAGCTGGGCCGAACGCCGGGCACCGCTCACCTGCCGCCTGAGCACCTCGAGCTCGAGGTCCCGCGGCGTCTGACCAGGGCGAGCGGCCGGAAGCACACCAGCCCCTGAGGCGATCACCTCGTCCAGCGCCAGGAAGCGCAGCGGCTGCTGATCGCAGGTCAAGGCCAGCACCCGTCCGGTGCGATCGATCGACAGCCCCTTGGGACCGCCTTCCTGCTCATTGAAATGCCCGCGCACGAACCGCACAGCGTCCACGACCCGGACACGCCGCGCGGGATGATGGGTCCCCGACCAGCCTCCGACAGGCCGTGCATAGACGTGCACGAAGGGCTCCCCAGCATCGGCAACCAGCACATGGCCCCCGTCATGCGTGAAGGCCAGGCCATGGGGGTAGCTCACCCCGAGCAGCATGCCATCGGGCGGCAGCTCGTCGACGGCGCGTTCCGTCGGCGCGTACAGGTGCACGCAATGCCGGTTGTGATTGCTGACCGCGAGCCACCCGCTGCGCGGGCAGGCCGCGATGCCATCGGGAATGTCCAGCCCTGCACGCAGCATCACCACGCTGCTGCGGACCTCGTAGCCATTGCGTCGGTCGAGCAGATGCTCGGTCACATGATGCGCATGGTTGTCGCAGACCAGCACGCGCAGCAGATCCGGCCCGATCGGCTGGGTGAGCAGGGAGCCCGGTGAACTCAGATGTTCGAGCTGCCCTGCCGCAATCAGGGCCAGTGGCTCCAGGCAGTGGCTTCGGGAGCCGGTACTCGCCCGTGGCACTGAAAAGAGTGCGACCGAACCGGCACGGTTGGCGACCGCGAGCGTGACCTCATCGATCCAGGACAGACCGTGCGGTCGCTGCAAGACGGGCGAGCTGATCGACACATGATCGTCGAGCGCGATCCAATTCATCCCGCCCGCTTCGCACAGTCTCGCGTCGATGACCAGGATCGAGTCACACTGAAAGCCGAGGATGGCGAGGCGGGTGTTATCGGGCGAAAACTGCAGGTCTTCGGTGCGCCCGATCGCATCGAGCGCCGCCGCGACGTGCGGTGCGACGATGGTTCGGATCGGCTCGGGCTGCGCTTCTTGCCGAACGGCCTGGGCGTCAGCGGATACAGCAACAGCGCTCGTCAGGTCATCAAGCATGGCTTGCACCCGGCCGAGTGCCCGTGCGATCGGCTCGAGCCGCGGGAATCGCCATGGCGGCGCGACAGCGCCCGCCATGGTCAATGGCCGTCAGCAGACCCGCGGCCGCCTCGGCCCGCACATAGCCCTTGAATCCCGCCTCGCGAACGCTCGCAGGACCGGCCACCGGAAGGTCCTTGCGCGGCTCGCCGACCAGAGCGATACCCGCCAGCTTTCCATCGGGATCGACCAGGTCGATGGCCCCCGGCACAGCCGTCCCGCCGGGTCCGAGGATCCATCCGCGAACCGCCACCCATCCCGGCTGAGCGTCGACCGGGCGAGCGGACTCGACGACCAGGTCGCACAGGGTCTCCGAAGCGACACCCACGCGAGACACGGGCGTGCCGATCCGCGCGGCGGCATCACGGTAAGGCGGATCACCAAAGACCGACAGTCCACGCCGGGCAGGCTCGCGGGAATAGCTCATCAGCTCGTCGAGCACCGGAAAGACCGTAGTCAGCTGCGGCTCGTCCTCGATATTCAAGGCCAGCGCGAGCACCGCCACCTCGTGCTCGAAGCCTTTGGCCCGATCCACCTTCAGCGCGCCCAGTTGCACGGGCGTGATCGCCACCAGCAGGGCGAGGACCCCCGCCAGCCGAACGGGACGAGCCATCCGGGACACCGAGGGCGCCACCACCACGAACAGGGCCGCCCAGGCGATCAGTGCCGGCGTCACATATCGATTGGACAGCGCCTGCCCGAGACCGAAGTTCAGGCGTCCCCCGCCGGTCACCAGAGCCGTTGCGCCCACGAAGGCGATGAAGGTGAGCAGTGCCAGCTGCAGCGAGCAGCGACGCGGCGCACGCATCGCCTGCCAGGCCAGGCCGATCGAGGCCAGCGCCATCACGGCCCCCGCTGCAATGCCCGCATTCATGCCGTGCGTGAAGCGCTGCGGCGCAGGAATCAGGTGATGGAACGGCCCGCCCAGGTACAGCAAGCCGTACTCGATGACACCCAGCGGGTGCTCGAGGAAGGTTTGCGTGAGCGACGCGTGACGTTCGGGTCGGCTCAACCCGGGCAGGTACAGCAGCGCCGCAAGCAACGAGAGTGCCGCCAAGGTGAGTACTCGCTGTCGATCAAGCCTCAACACCAATGCGAGCACGACCATCAACGGCAGGACCAGCAGGCCATTGGCCATGGTCGCGATCGACAACAGGCCCAGCACTGCAGCCCAGGTGAATGCGCGATCGCCTTCCCGTCCTGGGCGAAGCGATCGATGCAGCATCCAGAACCCGGCCAGCGGCAGCAACTGGACCAGCAGGAACTGGCTCTGAAAGGGCGACAGCAGGTTTTCGTGCTGAGCCCACATGAACAGCCAGGCTGCCATCACGAAGCCTGCCGCCCCGATCGGTCGACCGGTACGCTCGTGCCAGATGCGCAGCATCACCACGCAGCATGCGCCCAGCAGCAGGTAATTGACGATCACCAGGAACGGACTCGTGCCGTTGAACAGGCGCAGATCGACCCAGAACAGCGCCTTGGCGAGCAGGATACGATGTTCGTTGTGCTGGTCCCACCAGGCGCCCAGATCACCGTCCGAGACCCGGACATAGAAGTCCAGGTAGCCATTCCACATGTCCACGATCGGCGTCGCAGAGAAACCGCTGTAGCCCCCTGCTAGCGCCAGCCCCACCAGCACGATGGCCCAGACAGCCGCCAGGACACCGGCCCACCCCAGCCCTGCAGCCGGCACGGCCCGGGGGCGGCCGCCACCTTTCGAGAGCAGCTCAGCAGCAGGCGCTGCAGGCGTCTCGTGCGAGTCGGCAGGCGTCGGCACGCGCGCCGGCAGTGCGGAGGACAATTTCAACAGGAAGGACATGGGGGACGGACTCCAGCCCGGGGGAGCTCTGGCGGGGCCGCTCGACGCGACCCGGCGCTCATCCAGGATCCCGGGAACTCAAGTCTGATCAGGCCGGGGACAATCGCATGCCTGCCGGTGGACGGACGGGCATCCAACGGCGACAGAACGGATTCCGGGCAAGCCGGCCCAGCCCACCCGGCGGGAGGGTATATGCTCACGACTGCTGCACGAACCCGGCCTGAAGCGCGTTCGTGCGGCCATCGCCTCGGAGGGGAAACGATCCTGGTGGGTCGGCCGGGCTTCAAACCCGGTGGGTGGCGCCACGCGTCGCCGGGTGGGTTCGACTCCCATTCCCCTCCGCCCACCCGGCTGTGTCTCTCGCGCACTCCCTGATGCCTGCGCCACGCTGCATGCCGGCGCATGCCGACATGCATCGAATCCTGCCGACCGGCCTGTATCGACCGGTTCGGCACCGCTGCTCGAAGGCAGCGTCGCGCTACGGATTACAACAATCCGTCCCGGGCGGATCAAGGGGGAAGCGGGGACATCGTCGAATCATCACACCTGTGATGATTCCCCTTGATCAGTGCCGCACACTCAGTCGCCGGCGCGAATGTTGAATTCCTTCACGACCTTGGCCCATTTGCCCCGCTGCTCCTCGACGAAGCGGCCGAAAGCCTCGGGCGAGGAGGCGACGATGTTCATCCCTTGCGAGGCCATCTTCTCGCGAACGACCGGGTCCTTCATCACGTTGGCAAGCTCCGCATTCATGCGCGCAATGATCGCGGGCGGCGTCTTGGCGGGAGCAAGAAACCCCCACCAGGCAGTTGCCTCGAAACCGGGTACACCGGCTTCGGCCACAGTCGGCACATTCGGCAGCACCGGGTCACGCGCGGCGGTGGTCACAGCCAGCGGGGTGAGCGTGCCGGCGCGAATATGGGGTGCGGTCAGGGCCACACTCATGATGGAAATCGGCACCTGGCCCGCGATCGCATCCTGGATCAGCGGGCCGCCGCCCTTGTAGGGCACGTGGGTGCCGGTGAACCCGGCCTGCGCACCCAGTTGTGTCACCGCCAGGTGCGCCAGGCTGCCGGTGCCTATCGTGCCGTAGATCGGCAGGCCAGGCTTGGCACGGGCCGCAGCAAGCAATTGGCCGAAGTTCTTGATCGGCTGGCTCGAATGCGCGGTGATGACCATGGCGGTGGTGCCGATCAGCATGATGGGCGCCAGATCGGTGCGTGTATCGAAGGGCATGTTCGGAATCAGGCTCGGATTCACCGCATGGGTGTCGAACACCATCACGAAGGTGTAGCCGTCCGGCGCCGCCTTGGCCACCAGCCCGGTGCCGATCGAGCCGCCGCCACCTGGGCGGTTCTCGACGATCACCTGCTGACCCAGCGCCTGCGACAGGCCCGGCGCAAACATGCGGGACAACTGATCGACCGTTCCGCCGGGCGGAAAGGGCGCGATGATCCGGATCGGACGGGTCGGCCAGGCGTCCTGAGCCTGGGCGTGTGCCGGCATCAGCGCCAGCCCGGGCACTGCGAGCACGCTGGCGGCGCAGACCAGGTTGCGACGCAGCCGCTGGGTTGCGCGGCGCCCGGACGTGCCGAGTCGATTGAAGAAAGGCCTGAATGCCATGACGTCTCCTCGTGAATGCTGGTGTCTGACAGGGTGAGTGTATGCGCCACGATCCTGAAACGTGCACATCCCCCCAAGGCTCGATTTGTGCCGCGGCCAGCATCCGTGAGTGCAATCGCCGGTATTCTGTCGCGAGCCCACGGAGACTCCCATGTTCGACATCCAGCCATCCGGCGCCGCATGTGGTGCCACCCTTCGCGGCCTCGACCTGTCCGAGGCGCTGGACGAGGCCAGCCTGGCTGCACTGCGCAGTGCCTGGCTGGCCCATGGCGTGCTCGCGATCCCCGATCAGCACCTGTCGATCGAGGACCTCGAGCGTTTCACGCTCGCCCTGGGCCCTCGGGGCGACGACCCCTTCATCGCCCCGCTACCAGGTCACGCGCACGTGGTGGAAATCCGCCGCGAGGCCGATGAAACCTCCACGATCTTCGCCGAGGCCTGGCACTCGGACTGGAGTTTCCTGCCGACGCCCCCCGCAGCCACCGCCTTGTACAGCCGCGTGATCCCACCCACGGGCGGTGACACCCTCTTTGCGAACCAGTACGCCGCCTGGGAGGCCCTGCCTCAGGCCCTGCAAGCGCAGCTGCGCGATCGGCAGGGCGTGCACTCGGCCGCGCGGGGCTATTCACCGCAAGGCAAATACGGCGAACAGGACCGTGCCGCGGGGCGCTCGATGGCGATCCGATTCAGCGACGAAGCAAGAAAGACCCGTCTGCAGCCAATCGCTCGGGTTCATCCGGAAACCGGTCGAATCGCGCTGTTCGTGAGTCCGGGCTATACCATTGCCATCGATGGCATGCCGCCCGACGAGTCCCGCGATCTGCTGATCGAGCTCTTCGAACACCAGTGCCGCCCGGAATTCGTCTATCGCCATGTCTGGTCCACCGACATGCTGGTGCTGTGGGACAACCGCAGCGTCATTCATCGCGCCACCGGTGGCTACGAGGGCCATCCTCGCCTGCTGCACCGGGTCACCATCGCCGAACGCTTCCCCCTGACTGCATGAAACCGATCCCGCCTCGCCCGTCCCTCGAACGTCTGCCTGTCGATGGCCTCTTGCACAGTGCTGTGCGAGCACTCGCAATGGTCGCCTTGCTGGCTGCAGCCAGCGGATGCAGCAGCACGGACGGCAGCTTCCTGGCGCAACCCGTTCTGACCGGCGCCTTGCGTCCGAGCGAAAAGGATGGAACGGTACTGGTCGACATGCGCACTTTCCGCATCGAGCTGCGCCCCGGTCAGCAGGCCGAGATCCGGCTGCCCAGCAACCCCTCCACCGGCTATCGATGGCTGGCGGTCGAGCCCTTGCCGCAGGTGGCCGTGCTCGTCGAGGCGCCCGCTTTCGTGGCCGGTCGCTCCGACCTGGTCGGCACGCCCGGCGAGGAACGCTGGATTTTTCGCGCGGAAAAGCCCGGCGTGGCCGACCTGAAGCTGGAGTACCGCCGGCCCTGGGAGCCCTCGGATATCGCCCCGGCACAACGTGCAAGCTTTCGCTTCGAAGTGAAGTGAAGCGAGAAAAGAAAAACCCGCCCTGAGGCGGGTTTTTCACGAGACCGACGGCCCGTCCTGGGTCAGGCCGTCAAGCCCTGGTTCAACGCCCGTAGACCTTGCCAAAACGAACGAACGACTTGCCATCCCACCGCTGAAGCTGTTGGCGCTCGATCGGGAAGAAATCATCCGCCCCAGTCTTGATGTTCACACCGGGCAGCAGCATCGGCAAGTTGAGATCCAGACTGGCCGCCTGTTTCATCACATTGGGCCGGGTCAGGTCATCACCGCACTTCTTGAGGGTCTCGACCAGACACTGCGACACGGTGTAAGCGAAGACGTTGTTCGCGTCCTTCAGATCGCCACCCGGGTAGTACTTCTTCATCCACTCCAGCCAGTCGTTCAGCTCCTTGGTGCCACTCCAGGTTGATTCGGTCGGATCCTTGAGGTAGTACGCGGTGATCACGTCGATCGAGTTCTGGGCACCTGCCGGAATGATCACGCCGCCCACCGAGGCCGACACGCCATTCAGGTAGTGCACCGGCTTCCAGCCGATGTCGGCGAGCTTCTTGATCGCCTGGGCCGAGAACTTCGGAATGGTGATGTTGAAGAAGATGTCGGCGCCGCTCGCCTTGAGTTCGACCAGCTGGCTGTCGATCGTGGCGTCGGTCGCCTCGTAGGTCAGCTTCTTGACGATCATGGACTTGGCCTTGTCACCCAGCCCATCCTCGAAGCCATGCAGGTAGTCACGGCCGTAATCGTCGTTCTGGTAGATGATCGCGATCTTGCCGTTAGGCTTGGTCTCCAGGATGTGCTCGGCATAAATGCGAGCTTCGGACTGATAGCTCGGCTGCCAGCCCATGGTCCAGGGGAAGCTCTTGGGGTCGCCCCACTTGGTGGCGCCGGTCGCGTTGAACAGCTGCGGCACCTTCTGCTGATTCATGTACTTGTGGATCGACGAATTGGTCGGCGTGCCCAGCACATTGAAGATGAACAGGACTTCATCCTGCTCGACAAGCTTGCGGGCCATCTCGACCGTGCGCGACGGGTTGTAGCCATCGTCATAGGTCACGAAGTTGAGCCTGCGCCCATTCACCCCGCCCTCGGCATTGACCTTGGCGCAATAGGCAGCGATGCCCTTGCCGATGGTGCCGTAGGAGGAGGCTGGGCCCGAGTAGGGGCTGATGCCGCCGAACTTGATTTCCTTGTCGCTGGCACCGGGGCCGTACCTTTTCTGTGCCGATACAAGAGCCGGGGCTGCCAGGGCGCCAGCGCCCGCAATACCGCCCTTCAGAAACGTGCGTCTCATGATGTCTTCCTCCAACTACGCTTCATGGAAAAACCGGGTTCGTCACAGATGTGACGAACCCGGATCATCAGGCAGACAGGTCTGCGCCCATCATGCCAATTGCTTCAGACCGAGGCCTGCTCAGCGCCCGACGGTCTTGCCCGACAGCACCCAGGTCTTGCCGTTCCAGGTGGCGATCTGCTCGCGCTCGATCGGGTAGAAATCGTCCGGACCTGTCTTGACGTTCACACCCGGCAGCAGCATGGGCAGGTTCATATCGAGAGAGGCAGCCTGCTTCATGATGTTGGCGCGAGTCAGGTCGTTGGCGGCCTGCTTGAGCACCTGCACCACGCCTTGACCCATGGTGTAGCCGAAGGTGTTGTTGATGTCCTTCAGGTCGCCACCCGGCATGTACTTGTCCATGAAGGCCTTGAAGTCCGTGTATTCCTGGCTGTTGTGCCATTGCGAGTCGGTCGGATCCTTCAGGTAGTGGGCCGTGAGGATGCCCACACCGTTCTCGGGACCCGCGGGCGACATGACCGCGCCCACCGAGTTGGACACCGAGTTCA
>JBILSK010000301.1:0-3850 GCA_044372165.1 Burkholderiaceae bacterium
CGGCCGTTCGCTCCAGTTCGCATAGGCGTAATAGCCGCGCCCGACGCCATCGCGCATGAAGACGATCCGGTCGCTGTCGAACAGCGCCTGGGTCGCTCCGCTGGCCAGCATCAGGACCAGCCCCGTTGTGGCAGGGGTGTGCAGCGATGCCGCCGTGGGCTCGGCAGGGCGTCGCTGGTCTTCGAGCACATAGAACTCGGTACGGGGCGAGGCATTGCCGAGCGGATTGGCGCAACCGCTGAGCGCCCCTGCCGCACCCAGCAGGGACAGCCCTGTGCCCGCCAGCACGGTGCGCCGCGCAGGCGCAAAGGGGGCTGACAAGGAGGAGGTGGCGCGCGACAGCCCGCGCGGCAATACGGGAAACAGGGCAGGGCGGCGGGTCATCGACGAGGCTCCTCACCCGGTCCGTATTGCTCGTTGCTGGGCCCGAAGAGGGCGGCCTTGGGGTCTTGCAGCCGATCGAGCGCCCGGCTGATCAGCTCCACGCTGGTGCGCAATTCCTCTGCGGTGGCGCGCAGCTCCAGCACGCCCACATCCAGCGCGCCGGTCGACTTGTTGGTGAGTGTCCCGATCTGAGCGTCCAGGCCCGACAGCGAGGCGTTGACGCGCTGCTCCAGTGCGCGCCCGGTTTCCGTGAAGATCTGCAAGGCGGCGCGCGCATCCCGCAGCGCCGCAGTGGTTTCCTGTCCGATGGGCTGGATCATGCTGTTCACGCTGCGAGTGGCCGTGCCGAGTTCCTGACTCGTCCTCTGGAACTCCACGGCGGCGCTGCTGATGCCCCGTGCGCTGGAATCGAGCAGGGGCAGGCGGTCTCGCAGGCCTTGAGTCAAGTCGCGAACGGCCTGCAGCGTGTCGGCCAGGGCCTTCTGGTTGGCGGGGTCCATCACCCGGTTCAGATTGTCCAGCCCGGTGTTGGATTTCTGAGCGAGGCGATTGAGGGAGGTTGCGATCTGGTCCAGATCGGAGGTGCCCTCGGGAATCACTGGAAACCGCTCCCCCGCGGGAGCCGCTCGCAGTTCGGGCCCCGGTTTGCCAGGGGTTTCGAGGTTGATCCGCGCAATACCGGTGACCAGGTTGCGGGCCACCACGGCCGTGGTGTTCTCGCTCACCGGCATGTTGCGACTGACCCGCAGCACCACGTCCACGCGATTGATGTTGTCGCTGGAGATGGTGTAGTTCTCGACCCGACCGACCTTCACCCCGCGCATGTTCACGTCGCCGCCGATCTGCAGGCCATCGAGCGACTGCCGCTCGAAATAGACGGTGAAGAAGTTGTAGTCGCTGGTGCGACCGCTGCTGGAGAGCCAGACGAAGGCGCCGACCGCCCCCGCGACCAAGGCAAGCAGCACCGCGCCGATCAGCGTGTACCGGGCTTCAGGCTCCATGTCGAGGATCTTCCGGGTGAGGGGCAAGACCGTGCGCCGGGACCGAGGCACGGGAGGAAAAGTAGGATTGTATCCACGGGTCATCGACCGCGATCACTTCCTCGAGCGGGCCGTCGGCGATCACCTTGCCCTCGCCGAGCACCACGATGCGCCGGGCAATGCCGAACAGCGTGTCGAGGTCATGCGTGACCACCAGCACGGTGATGCCCAGATCGCGATTGAGAAAGGCCAGCAGCGCATCGAAGGCACGCGCGGTGATCGGATCCAGGCCCGAGGTGGGCTCATCCAGAAACAGGACCTCGGGTTCGAGCGCGATGGCGCGCGCAATGGCGGCGCGCTTGCGCATGCCGCCAGACAGCATGCTGGGCATCTTGGCACCGGCATCCGGAGGTAGTCCGGCCAGGGACAGTCGCAGCCGCACCAGTTCATCGACCATCGCATCGGGCAGCTTCAGGTGCTCGCGGATCGGGGTGGCCACGTTGTCAGCCACCGTCAGCGACGAAAACAGCGCCCCTTCCTGGAACATCATGCCGAAGCGCTTGCGCGTGGCGGCCATCGCCTGCGCCGACGCAGTCCAGACGTCGGTGCCCAGCAGGGTGACCTGGCCGGCGGTAGGCCGTTGCAGACCGATGATCTCGCGCAGCAACACCGACTTGCCAGTGCCGCTGCCGCCGATCAGCGCGACCAGGTCGCCGCGGCGGATCTGCAGGTCCAGCCCGTCATGCACCGTCTGCTTGCCGAAGCGCGTGACGATGCCGCGGGCATCGATCACGACTTCCGGGGAGGCGGTAGAGCCTGGGGGCGACATCGCATCTGTCCCGTTCGCTGCGCGCGCGTTCACCATCCCAGCTCCTGGAACAGGACCGCGAAGACGGCGTCGAGAACGATCACGGCCACGATGCCCTGCACCACTGTCGAGGTGGTGTTGATGCCGATCGAGCGGGTATCACGTGCTACGTCCATGCCCATGCGACAGCCGATTACCGCGATCACCAGCGCAAAGAAGGGTGCCTTGCCCAGGCCGATCAGGAAGTGCTTGACGTCCAGGGCGGTGTGCAGCCGCTCGACGAATCCGTGCGCGGTGAGTCCGAGCATGCTTTCGGCAATGGTGAGGGCGCCGAACATCCCGGCCACATCACCGATGAACACCAGCAGGGGCAGGGAGATCATGAGCGCCAGCACACGCGGCACCACCAGCACCTGCTCGGCCGACAGGCCCAGTGTGCGGATGGCGTCAATTTCCTCGGTGAGCTTCATGGTGCCGAGCTGCGCAGTGAAGGCCGCGCCCGAGCGGCCCGCGACGATGACCGCCACAATAAGCGGCGAAAATTCGCGGGTCATGCCGAGGGCGACGCCATCGACCACGAAGATGTTGGCGCCGTACTGCTCGGCCTGAAGGCCCAGCAAGTAGGCGAACACCACGCCGATCAGATAGGTCACCAGCGCCACCACCGGAATGGCGTAGACACCCGTCTGCCCCAATTGAGCGCTGAGTTCGCGCAGGCGCAGGCGCGGCCGGGGCGGCATCAAGGCACGCCCAATCTCGATTGTCGTGTGGCCCAGGAACCCGACATGCGCGCTCATCATGCTGCCCAGTTCGCTGACATGCTCGCCCAGCCGCGCCAGCGTGCCCCAGGGTTTGCGAGCGACTGGTGCGCGGGTGTCGGGCAGCCGCTTGCGGACCAGTTCGGTGATGCGTGCATGGCTGGGATCGAAGCCCTGCAGCGGTACGGTGGCGGCATCGGCACCGGCCGCCTCAAGCCGCGACCACAGTGCCAGGGCGCCTGCGGTGTCGATGCTGCTCAGGCTCGTGCCGTCGATAGCGCTGATGCGGCCCAGCTCCGAGCCCAGAGCCCCTAGTGCGTCCGACAGGACCGGGGCGGTGCCGAGCATCCAGGGCCCGTCCAGGACGAGGACGGCTCCCGTGCCATGCGGCTCGATTCGGCAGGAAGGGTGGGAACTCGACATGGCCGCGAAACTATCACACCGCTGCGCGGGTGCGCAGGGCGTGGCGTCTGGCGTGGGACGGTTCGGTGCGGTCCGCACCCAGCCCGGGCGAGTTCAGGCGGGCTGGGCGGCGCAGCCTCAGCCAAGCAGCCGTTCGATGTCCGCAGCCAGCCCATCGGGCGAGGTGGTGGGCGCATAACGCTCAACCACCTGACCGTCGCGTCCCACCAGGAACTTGGAGAAGTTCCACTTGATGGCTTCGATTCCCAGCAGTCCGGGTCGGCTCGATTTGAGCCACTGATACAGCGGGTGCGCGGTGTCGCCATTGACGTCGATACGGGCGAACATCGGGAAGGTGACGCCGTAGTTGACCTCGCAGAACTTCGCGATCTCCTCGCTGCTGCCCGGCTCCTGTGCACCGAACTGGTTGCAGGGAAAGCCCAGGACCACGAAGCCGCGGTCCTTGTAGTGCTCGTACAGCGTCTGCAGCCCGGTGTACTGCGGGGTGAGGCCGCACT
>JBILSK010000302.1:0-3845 GCA_044372165.1 Burkholderiaceae bacterium
CGATAGCATGCAGGAACGTCTTCACCCGAGCGATGCCTGTGCGGCCTCGCGGGTGCGACTCGGAGTCCTGTCACTTGGCGTCGCATCTCTTCTCCCTTCCCGCGGTGTCCGCGTGCTTTTCGGTGGCCGACCCGAAGCGACATCGGGTCGCAGTCGACGCACTGGACATCGGCCTGCATGTCGCCGAACTCGATCGCCCCTGGTTGGACACGCCCTTCCTCGTTCAGGGCTTCCTGATCGATTCGGCCACCGAACTGGACACCTTGCGCGCGCAGTGCCGCTTCGTCTACGTCGATCTCGAGCGATCGGAGCCGGATGCGGTGAGCACGCTCGAACGCCGAGGCACGAGCGCGCTGCGCGCATGCACCGACATCGAGGTGCACGCCAGATCAGCGGCCCCATCGCCCCGCCATGACGCCGCCTTGCCGCTGCGCGACGACCTGCAGGTGAATGCCGCCGCGCGTCAGCGCTTTCGCCAGTTCGCCCGCGAAGCAGCACAACCCGAAGGCGTTCGCGCCAATCTGGGTAGCCGCCTGCTCACCTGGATTCAACTGCCCCTGGCGGCATTGGGCATGGCGCGCCAGAGTGATCCGGGCATGGCCCGGCATGGTTTGCGTGGCCTGCTGCCAGCCGACGTCGTGCCAGCCCCCTATCCGGCACGACGTCGCTTCGAAGAAGAATTGCCGCGCGCTCGCCGGGTGCTGGCGTTCGGCGACGCCGCGCTGCGCGCCCTGTTCGGCACGGTGCGCGACCCAGCCACCGCGAATGTCTGCACCGACCTGGGCACCGTGACCACCGCGGCCTACGCGCTGGTCGACAGCCTGATCGACAACCCCGATGCGCTGATGTGGGCAGCCGGAGCCCGTGCAACGCGCCTCGATCCGGTGAACCATGGCCTGCGGGTGGCGATCCACCTGATCGCACTGGGACGCCACCTCGGACTGCCGCGGCGCCCGCTGGCCGAGCTGGCCCTGATCGGCCTGCTGGCCGATGTCGGCAAGCTGCGTGTGCCGCAGGCCTTGCTCGACAAGCCCGGGATGCTGACGGCCACCGAATTCAAGCTGCTTCGGCTGCATGTGCGCTTCGGACTGGATGTCATCGGTGCCTGCGCCGCCTTGCCCGACAGTGTCGAACAAGGCATTGCCCAGCACCATGAACGACTCGACGGCAGCGGCTATCCCCAGGCCCTGCGCGGTGACGAGATCAGCCTGTACGGCCGCATGGCAGCGATCGTCGACAGCTATGTGGCGCTCACCACGCCGCGCATCTATGCCGCGGCGAGCTCACCGCAGGATGCGCTGATGAACCTGTGCGAATGGGCCGGCAGCGCCTTCGATGAACCGCTGGTGGAGCAGTTCGTGCAGACCCTGGGCGCCTATCCGGTGGGCACCCTGGTCGAGCTGAGCAGTGGCGAAATCGCCGCGGTGCTCACTCGGGCGCGCGGCCACGGACAACGGCTCAGGATTCTCACCTGGCCGGACCGCACACCGCTCGACCACGCACTCGAACGCGTCCTCGAACCCAGCCGTCTGGACGATGTCGATGCGCTGCGCATCGTGGGCGGGTTGCCGGCCAATGCCGGTGGCCTGAGCGTCGATCCAGCCGAAGACGAATCGGACCCGCCCACCGCACCGAGGGGCTGAAACCCCGGAACTCGGGCGTCGCGCGGATCGACCTCAGTCCGACCCGAACGCGGTATCGCACGCGGGCCCATGCGCCCCACCCGGTGTCACGATCAGATCCAGCGGCAGATCGGTCGGCAAGGGCTCGAGCCGCTCGAGCCACGCCTCGTCCCAGGCCACACCCACCGTGCGCGGCACCGGTCGGCCATCGCCGTGCAAAGCGGCCAGGGTCCGATCATAGAAACCCCCGCCATAACCCAGTCGATAGCCACGGTGATCGAAGCCCACGCAGGGAATGAAGATCACCGAAGGCCGCAGGGCGTCATCCGACTGCGGTCTAGGGATGTCGAACAGGCCGGTGCACATTGGCGCCCCCGGCGCCCAGGCGACAAAGCGCAGCGGCATGCCTCGCGCATCGACCACTGGCAGCGCCAGGCGCAGACCCGCGCGAGCCCATTGCGCCGGCAGGTCGCCAAAGCCCGGCTCGCCTCGGACCGGCCAGTACAGCGCCACCACCGGACCCTCGGCGTCGGTACCAAGCCCCTCCCCGCCCGCAGCCTGCGGCCCCAGGGCCCAGGCCAGTGCCTGGGCCAGGCGACGCTGCAGGGCTGCCTGAGGGGCGGCGTCCGCTGAAGGCGCCGTGACCTGACTCGGGCCCCTCGAAACACGGTTTCGATCGATCGATTCGAGCCCTTCGATCGCCCCGCCATGGCGCGCTTCACGGGCCGCCAGCAAGGCGCTGCGCAGCGCTGTTCTCACCGCAGGCCCCAAAGGGTCGCGTGCTATCCTCGATTCATCTTCGGTCGTCATCGTCGGCCTGTCCCCGCCCCCTCCTGCGCCCTGCCTTTCGCTATGTCCCTGCGGACCCTTGGCGCCCTTCGCGCCTTTCTGACACCGGCCTCGCCGGCCCGCGCTCGCGCCGCCATCGCAGTGCTGATTTCGCTGTCCGGCATCATGGCGGCAGCGCCCGTGGCCGCGCAAGCGCGTCGCTGTGCCAACCCCCCGTGCACGGCCCCTCGCGCCGAGTTCGCCTCGGAAGACGAAGCCTTCGTTGCGGCCCGCAATGCGATGACCAAGTCCGATGCCCCTCGCTTCGAGCAGGCCGCCGCACAGGTGAGCGATTCGCATCCGTTGCGGGTCTACATCGACTACTGGCGACTGCGCCTGATGCTGGCCGACACGCGCTCGGGCATGGCCGCCGATGCAGCCGAGGCCGCGGACGCCCAGGCGCGCAGCTTCGTCGCACGGCACGGCAACACGGTGGTGGGCGACCTGGCGCGCCGTGACTGGCTGCTGTCGCTCGGACGCCGCGAAGCCTGGTCGACCTATGAATCGGTCTACCCTGGCTGGCTCCTCAAGGACGAGCATTCACCGAAGTGCTTTGCCCTGCGCGCGCGCATCGCCCGCGGCGATGCGGTGATGAACGACGCCCGTGAACTGATCATGCAGCCGCGCGAACTTGGCGAGGCCTGCAATGGCCTGCTGGAGGCGCTGGCTGCGTCCGGACAGGCGAGCGAGGCCGATCTGTGGCGGCGCCTGGAACTGGCTCTCGAGACCGGCGCAGCTTCGCCGATACGCCGGGCGGCGCTGCTGGCCGTGCCCAGCCTGGATGCCCGCCAGCTCGAGCAGACCTTGAGCCGTCCGGCGGCCAGCCTGGACGCGCCCGGCAGCTCGCGCGAACTGACGCTGATCGCGCTCGGCCTGCTGGCCAAGGCCGATCCCGCCGCCGCCGCTGCGCGCATGAGCAGCGTGAGTCCGCGCTTGCGCCCGGCCGATCGGGCCTGGTGCTGGTCACAGATCGCCGCCCACGGCATGCGCAAGCTGATGCCCGAATCCACCGCCTGGGCACGCGAGGCCCGTGCGGCCCGGCCTTCGGACGACACCCTGGCCTGGCTGGCGCGCGCCTCGCTGCGCGCCACCGACTGGGCAGGCGTGAAGTCTGCCATCGAGCGCATGAGCGACAGCGGTCGCAACGAACCGACCTGGACCTACTGGCTGGCCCGCTCGATCCAATCGCTGTCGGACACGCCTGAATCACGGCACCAGGCTCGCAGCCTGTTCACCTCGATCGCCGGCAAACCCGAGTTCTACTCGCAGCTGGCTGGCGAAGAGCTGGGCGCGCGCCCCACCCTGCCGCCCAAGGCGGCCGCGCCCACACCGGCAGAGATCGCCGCGGCCCGAAGCAATCCGGGGTTTGAACGGGCGCTGCGCTTCTACGAGCTG
>JBILSK010000303.1:0-3833 GCA_044372165.1 Burkholderiaceae bacterium
CCACGGTCATGGCGATGTGATGTTCGTCCAGCGGGAAGTAGTCGTAGAAGTCCCCACCAATTTCCTTGGCGGGCTGCATCTTGGCCGCGATCGCCAGGCCGTCTCGAGGCTCGAAGGGCCGGGGCAGGATCGCCAGCTGCATCATCCGGGCAATTTCCAGTTCCTGCTGGATGGCCACGAACTGCGTCTTCACGCGCAGTGCCTCGCGCAACTCCTGCACCAGCTTGTCGAGCTGTTCGTACTGGTCACCCACCCGGTCAGCCAGCTTCTGGAAGCCCAGCGCCATGATCCCGACTTCGTCGACGATCTGCTCCAGATGCGGCTCGAGCGGTGTGCTGGTGGCCATCGGCTCGAGGCGCGCGGCCCCCACCGTTTCGGCTTCGATGCGGTCCAGGTCAGCCAGAATCGCGGCGCGCGCATCGTCGCCCAGACGCGAGGCGAGCGTGGTCATCTGATGGCGGATGAAGCGCGCTTGCCGCTGGCCCTGGCGGTCACGGGAGCGTCGCAGGGTGTGGAAGGCCTCGATGGTTTCTTCCAGCTGGTCGACCGAATGGCTCAGGCGCGCCGGATTGAGCAAGGCGGGCGCGGTCGCGAGCTTCGCCGACCCCTCGGCCGCCACGACCTGCTCCAATCGAGAGACCCCCTCCGCCACCGGCTGGAGCAGCCTGGGAATCAGGAAGAGCAATCCGAGGGCTGCCAGCGCGAGCAGCAGCAGCGCTGGCACGATACGGGCGAGCTCCAGGGCATCGAGTGCGCCCGAGTGGGGCACCTGAGCCAGCAGGGTACCCAGTACCCGACCCGCGGCATCGTTGAGAACGACCGAACTGACAACCACCGGCGCACCGTCGAGCACACCGACGAATCCGCTTCGACCGGCCTGGCGCCAAGCTTGCACGACGTCCGCATCCGCCTCGGATACCGCGTGTCCCCGCAGGTCGGCCAAGGCCACGCGAATCCCGGTGCGGCTCTTGACGGCACTCAAGGTGGCATTGAGGGGGCGCGTGGCAATCAGGATGGCCGGCTCGCCCCCTGCACTGACCGGTCGACCCACGCCCGACAGGTACTCCAGGCTCTGACTCTGCCAGACCCCGCGCAGTCCGCCCTTGCCGGTCGCCAGGTGCGTCAGGATGGCCCGCCCGGGTCGGACCTCATCCGCACGCGCGGCACTGGAGGCGAGCACGCTGCCGTCCGCGCGCAACAAGGTCAGCGCGCCGCCTTCCGGGGCAAAGCGCACCAGCACGGCCTTGAGCGGCCCCCCCTCGGGCCGCGCCAAGGCCGCCACCGCAGCGGGATCGACCAGCAGGCCCTCGAGGGCATCGTCGAGACGCTGCGAAGTCAGTTCGGCGGTGGCCTGCCAGGCGTGAGTCAAGGTCGATTCGCTGACCTGCACCAGATCACGACCGCCCGCCTCGTCGCGCGCCTGCATCACGACCAGCACCCCGAGGAGCATCGCCAGCAGCGCACCGAGGCTCACGAGGCCCACGCGGCGTATGGTCGACACCCTCGCCTGTCGGGCGGTCAGCGCAGCCGGCGCGGACGACGATGCGTTCCAGGTCCACCGATTCAGTCGCCCTTGCAGGTCATCGAGTTGCTGCAGGATGGAAGGGTCGAAGTGAGCCGCCCGAACCTCGGCGATCCGGAACGCCAGCTGACGATTGCGCTCGGACAAGTCGTGCATGCGACCGGCCACAGCGGCCTGCAGCGCACTGACGGTTGTCGTCACAGGGGGCCTGGGCAGCGTGCCGATCCGCCCTTCGACCAGTCCAGCCAAGGACTCCCTGACCCGGGCAAGCGGGCGCGCAAGTCGCGAACGAATGATTCGCCAGGACAGTGCGCCCGCCAAGGCGACCATCGCCAGCGCAAGCAGCAGCGTCTCGCCGAACACCCGGGCATTGGCTGAAGGCACTTGACCGGCCACATACAGCGCACCGGCCTGGCCCGAGCCGTCCGCCGCCTTCAAGGGCAGCATGCGCACGCGCTGACCGGCCAGCTCGATCACCTGCGAACCCGGGGGCCCGAGTTTGAGGCTGGCCTGGAGTTCGGCCGACAGGCCGTGCTGAGCCAGGAGCTGCCCTCGCGCGTCAGCCACCGCCATCCCGGAAACCAGCGGATTGCCCTCGACGATCTTGGCCAGCCAGGTATCCACGCCGCGCAGATCGGCCAGCGGAATGCCATAGCCGAGCGCCCTTTGCAGGTCACCCTGGACAGACTGGCCGATGATGCTTCCGGTCTTGTCGAGCTCCGGCTCGGAGAGCTGACGGCTCAGCCGCAGCGCGTAGCCGGTCAAGGCCAGGGTCAGAATCAGGGCACAGGCCGCCAGCACGCCCAGCCAACGCCGCCACACTGCTTTCGATTGAGTATCCATGGCCCGGCTCAGTGGGAGTCGATCTGATCAAGTCGGGTTGCCGTCGACTCGATCTCCTGCAAGTCACGTTCAATGTCCGTGATCCTGTCCAAGGCCGCACCGACCGGTCCGGTCAGCGCGTTGTCAACGGCCTGGCCGCGCCCGGCAAGCGCCGTTGCATCGGCCAGCACGCGTCGTTCGACAGGACGAATGACAGCCCAGCCAGCCATTCCCCCCAGCAGCAGGCAGCCTCCAAGCAGACCCAACAAGGCCACCCAGTGATCGGCCAGCAGGCCACCAATGCCTGCCCTTTCGCGCAGTTGGTAGCGAAGCATCACGCCAGCACTCGGATCTTCAAGAGAATTGAAGGCTACCGAGCACTGCAGCGCATCGTTGTCGTCGCTCGAACGCCAGACTTCGCCAGTCGGCGCGGCCAGGCATCCGTCACGCCAGGCAGCGTTCACCTTGGCGCCCAGTCCGCCCTGATCGGTCGTGAACAGAATGCGGCCACTCCGATCGAACACGTCAATCGACAGGATGTCCTGTTCGCGCTCGAGCGCCTTGTCGATCAAGGCCTGAGCGCCCGGGATATCGGCAGGATTGAAGCCCAACCTCATCCCGTCTTCCAGGCCGCTGCGCACGGTGCTGAGGCTGAAGCGGAATCGGCTGTCTCGAAGTTCGTTCAGACCCGCCCCCAGGCGCCACTGGGCGAGGGCCCAGACGCCCGACAGCAGCAGAACGAGCGCCGCGGACAGCACCAGGACAAACAGATGATTCAGGGATCGGGGGCGTTCGATCATGATTGCAGTGTCTCCGCCTCGGGCCGCACATCGCGCAGCGCATGAACGTACACGCGTCGCCCGGCCAGGCGAGCGGTGGGAACCAGCAAGGCATTGGGCGTGACACCAATGGCCAATGCCTGTTGATGGACCGAGTGGTGGCGGCCATAGATTTCGGCCGGCACGTCCAGAGAAAGCAGCGGCTCGGGAATCCGGCTGACATCGGCGGTGATCAATCCCATCGAGACGCCGCCGACCACAGGCGCGACGTGCCCCCCGATGTGCACCTTGCCCCCATCAGAAAAACTGACGGGCAAGCCCGAGCCGTAGCCGATCGCCACCGAAGCCAGCCGCGCCGCACGCGCGGTTCGATATCGGCCGCCATATCCGACCGCCGTCCCAGCGGGCACGTTCTGGACTCGCAGGATCGGGGCCTTGAGCGTCGCCGCCGGCTGAAAGCCTCGGAGTGATTTCGGATCGGTCTCGACACCGTACAGGCCGCTGCCCACCCGAGCCAGATCCAGATGCCATTGCGGGGGCGAAAAGACGCTCATGGTGGCGGCGATACTGCGGGGCGCAGCGGGCAGCACCGCTGTCCACGCGCTGAACCGTCCGAACTGCTCCGGACACCCCGACTGATCAGGCGTGTCAAAACGGGCCAGCTGAGTGACCCAGGCGGCCAGCTTCAGTCCATTGAAACTGTCGGGTGA
>JBILSK010000304.1:0-3828 GCA_044372165.1 Burkholderiaceae bacterium
AGAAGAGCGGCTTGGCGAACACGGCCAGCCAGCCATAGTCGACGCTCAGATCCAGACCCGGGGCGACTTCTTCGAGCATCTTCTGGTCGGTCGGGCCCACCAGCAGTTGCGCCGTCACGGTCTGATCGGCACCCGGGGCCAGTTCCTTCAAAGGCTCGAGCACACCCACTGAATACAGGTTGGTGTCGACCTTGCGCGTGAAATACTCGCGCGGGGTCTTGTCAGTCGGAATCCAGGCCGAGACGAAATAGTGCTGGATCATGCCCGCCCAGCCGTCATTGGCCGACTTGGTGTGGGTGGGCTTGCCCTTTTCGATGCTGGCGAAGTCGACCTTCTGGAACTTGTCGGTATCGGTGTAGACCACCGGACCGGTATAGGTGCTCACGAAGTGCGACTCGCCGGCCGGCGCATTGCCGTCGCGGGTGAGCTGCAGGTACTGCGTGGGCTTGACCGGCACCTCGCCGGTATTGATCACATCGCTGGTGGTCTGCACAACATAGGAACCGCGCTTCAACAGATAGCGCCGCACCACTTTCACGCCGCCCGATTCCGCCACCAGGGTAGCGGATACCTCATCCTTGCCGGCGGCCAGTTCGCGCGGACCTGGTTCGACCGTGAAGGTCGTGCGGTGGTTCGGGTAGCTGGTGCCTTGCGGACCGATCAGGCCCATCTGCGCCAGATAGGTGTAGCCGGGACGCTCGTTCAGCAGCACCACATTGGCGGCGGTATCGATGGTGTCGCGGTACTTCAGCAGCTCGGCGCGTTGAATCTCGCCACCGACCGGGTCGATGTCGATGCTGAGCAGATCGTTCGACAGACGAACCGCGGGCACCGCAGAGGCCGGTGCAGCGGCCCCGGTGGGCGGCACGGCACTGGGTACGGCGGCCGAACCCACCTGCGGAATCGATTTGTCGGTGGCCGCCGGCGCAGGAACAGCGCCGGATGCTGCACTGCCTGGCGCGGCGTCTGGCTTGGTCGCAGTGGCCGCGTTCTGGCCGCCGAAGAGGGACGGTCTGCCCTGGTCGCGCTGCCACGCATCCCACAGGAAGAGCAGCGACATCGTGAAGATCACCCAGAGGATGGTGCGTTGCGTCTGCATGGAAGCGCTGATCTCAGTGGTCGTATTGACGGTTGAACAGGCTGCGACGGCGACCCGCCGAGCCTTCGCAGGAACAGGCGACGGCATGACATGCCATGCGCCCTGACAGAGGCCGACCGGCCTGCACGGTCTGGCCGGCAGACTCGGTTGGTTCAAACAACGACTCGGGCACCGGGTCCACGCCGCCCGGATGCCAGGGATGACAATGCGACAGCCGCCTCGCTGTCAGCCGCAGACCGCCCAGGAACCCGTGACGCTCGAAGGCCTCCAGGCCATATTCCGAGCAGCTCGGCCAGAAGCGGCAGCGCTGACCCAGCAGCGGCCTGATCCCCAGACGATAGACCTGGATGAGACACCGCGCGCCCAGGGTCGGCAGAGACGACACGCCCGCGGCGACTCGATTGAAGCTGTCAGATCTCATGAGGATCGCGCCGAATCGGGGGACGCGGTTCGGGCGAGGAACCGGGTGATCAGGGCATCGACTTCCGTGCGCACCTGACGCTTGAGCTTGCCGTCGGTGGGCCGACGTGCAAAGGGTCTGAGCGTCTTGCCCGCCTCGGTGCGCAGGGGCGCCCCCGGATCAACCGGAATCTTGACCAGTTGCACCCTCACCGACCATGAATCGGCCAGTTCGACAGGCGCAGCACCCTGCTCGCGGAGGCGCCAGGCCTCGCGGATCACGCGGCGCATCAGGTTGCGTACCGGCGAAGACGGGACGAGCTTGCGGGGAATCGCCATCATCAGGCTCGGGGCCGATGGATCATCGGACACACGGGCAGCGAGGACGAAATGCTCCCCGGACAGTCGATGTGATCTGCCTGATCGGCGCGACGGCGGCGCGCGCGAGGACTGGGCTTCGGCCGGCACCGGTGAAGAGGGGCCGGTCATGTGCCGCTCACGTGCAACAGGCCGGACGAGGCCGGAACCGGGTCAGGCCCCGGCGGCTCAGACGCCGAGGCGCTTGCGGCCCTTGGCGCGACGAGCGCGGATGACGGCCTGGCCACCGCGGGTCTTCATGCGGGTCAGAAAGCCGTGGGTGCGCTTGCGGCGAACCACCGAGGGCTGATACGTGCGTTTCATTGTCTGGACTCTCGAAAAAAGCCCGCCATTACAACAAGGTGCGCAGGGACTGTCAATGTATTCAGTGAAGCTGCCGCCGAGGGCACGGTATACAGGGGCCTCAAATGACCGTTCCGAGAGGTCCGCCGGGGCTGTGGATAAGGTAAAATTCCCGTTTCCTGGCCGGGACTTCGAGTCCTCACCCCCCTGCTTTCACCCTGCACTTCGGTCCGCCCCCTGTATTCCGATGGATGAACTCTGGCTAGCTTGCGCAGCACAACTCGAAGGCGAGCTCCCGGAGCCACACTATCGAACCTGGATCAAGCCGCTGGTGTTTCTCGGCTATGACGAGGCCGCGCACCACCTGAAGCTGGGCGCCCCCAACCGGGTCAAGCTCGATTGGGTGCGCAACAACTACGGCAGTCGTATCACCGAAGTCGCCAGCGAACTGCTCGGGCCCGAAACCCGGGTGAGCTTCGAAATCAGCAGCGGGCCGACTGAATCCAGCGCCCCGCAGGCGAGCCCGGTGGTCGCCGAGCCTGTCGAAAACATGACGGAAAGCGCGGCACCCGCGCAGGCCACAGTCACCCGAACCGTCGGACGCCTGGCTGCGTCCCTGATGATGGATTCGCAGGCAGCCAGCCAGCCCGCCGTCGAAGACGCTGCCTCGACAGCGACTGGCGGCACGGCACAGGACACCAGCGTGCCGCCGCGCCTCGTCCCGGCAGCCACGCCCTCTCCTGCATCTTCTTCCAGCCAACCCTCTGCGCTGGTGGCAGCCGCCGAACGCTCTCGCCTCAACCCCGAGCTCACCTTCACCAGCTTCGTGTCCGGCAAAGCCAATGACCTTGCGCGGGCAGCAGCGCTACAGGTGGCGGACAAACCCGGTGGCGCTTACAACCCGCTCTTCCTGTATGGCGGCGTAGGCCTGGGCAAGACCCACCTCATCCAGGCCGTGGGCAATGCCATCCTGGCCCGCAAACCGGCCACCAACATCCGCTACATCACCGCAAACCAGTTCTTCCAGGACATGGTGAACGCGATCCGCAAGCAGTCAGTGGATGCCTTCAAGCGGCACTACCACTCGCTCGATCTGCTGCTCATCGACGACATCCAGTTCTTCTCCGGCAAGGAGCGCTCGCAGGAGGAGTTCTTCTATGCGTTCGAGAACCTGATCGCCGAGCGCAAGCAGATCATCATCTCCTCGGATACCTACCCCCGGGAGATGTCCGGGATCGACGACCGGCTGATCTCGCGCTTCAACTCGGGGCTGATCGTGGCCATCGAGCCACCCGAGCTCGAAATGCGCGTGGCCATCCTGATGCGCAAGGCCGAATCAGCCGGCCACCCGCTGGGCGATGACGTCGCCTACTTCGTGGCCAAGCACATCCGCCAGAACGTGCGCGAACTCGAAGGCGCGCTGCGCCGCATCCTGGCCTACGCCCAGTTCCACAACCAGCCCATCACGCTGGAAGTGGTGAAAGAGGCTCTGAAGGACCTGCTGTCCTACAACCGCGGTCAGATCTCGGTCGACATCATCCAGAAGACGGTCGCCGACTTCTACAAGATCAAGGTTGCCGACATGCACAGCAAGCGGCGGCCGGCCAACATCGCTCTGCCGCGACAGATCGCAATGTACCTGGCCAAGGAACTAACTCAGAAGAGCCTGC